>CAZBJP010000097.1:812-3864 GCA_964492205.1 uncultured Sediminibacterium sp. | reverse complement strand
GGGAGAGTTTGGAGCGGTGTATGAAGTGATTTACGATTTACGATATACGATTTACGATTTACGATTTACGATGTACGATGTACGATGTACGATGTTTCAATGTATCAATGTATCAATGTGACAATGTAGCAATTTAGGGATTTACGATGTACGATATTAGCTTCGCTCCGTTCGGCTTCGCCTCGGGTCGGGGTACGATGTGGGAATGTAACAATTTGAAAATTTGAAAATGCAAAATCTTTGTGACTTAATACTTTGTATACAAAAGAGGAGAACACAGATTATTGAAATTTGAGAAATTGGTACAATCTTAATGCATCTATTCTTTTAATGTTAAGGGTTGAACACAGATTGGGAAATTAGAGATTGCTTCACTGCGTTCGCAATGACAGACAAGAGATAAAAAAAACTTAGTGACTTAGCGCCTTTGTGGCAAAATAAAAAAATGAAAAAAATATTGATTACCGGTGGTGCCGGATTTATTGGATCTCATGTGGTGAGACGTTTTGTGAATCAGTATCCGAATTACCAAATTTTTAATTTGGATGCGTTGACGTATGCAGGGAATTTAGAGAATATAGCCGATATTGAAAAGGCGCCTAATTATACCTTTGTGAAAGGGGATATTGTGGATGCTCCTTTTATTGACGCTTTGTTTGCTGAACATCAGTTTGATGGGGTATTGCATCTAGCGGCCGAGTCGCATGTGGATCGCTCTATCACCGATCCTTTGGCGTTTGTGAAAACGAATGTGATTGGGACGATGAATTTGTTGAATGCCGCTAAAACGATTTGGGCTGGGAAAGAAGAAGGCAAACGTTTCTACCATATCAGTACCGATGAGGTGTATGGTAGTCTGGGTGCTGAAGGCTTGTTTACTGAAACTACGGCTTATGACCCTAATTCGCCTTACTCCGCTTCGAAAGCGAGTTCGGATCATTTTGTACGAGCTTATGGTGAAACCTATGGTTTGCCTTATGTGTTGACGAATTGTTCGAATAACTACGGACCCTTTCATTTCCCAGAAAAATTGATTCCGCTTTTTATTCACAATATTATTCAAAATAAGCCGTTACCGGTTTATGGTGATGGGAAATATACCCGCGATTGGTTGTTTGTAGAAGATCATGCCGTAGCGATTGATTTGGTTTTTCACCAAGGAGTGAATCACGATACCTATAACATCGGTGGGTTTAATGAATGGCAGAATATTGATTTGGTGAAATTGTTGTGCCAAATCATGGACGACAAATTAGGCCGCCCAGTAGGAACTTCGGCACAATTGATTACTTATGTAAAAGACCGTCCAGGACACGATTTGCGTTATGCGATTGATGCGACTAAAATTAACCAAGAGTTGGGTTGGAAGCCATCCGTTACTTTTGAAGAGGGATTGGAACGTACGGTGAATTGGTATTTGGAGAATCAAAAATGGTTGGATAACGTGACTTCGGGCGCGTATGCATCCTACTATGAGAAACAATATTCTTAGATGTACGATATACGATTTACGATTTACGATTTACGATGTAGGAATGTAGCAATTTAGGGATTTACGATATTAGCTTCGCTCCGTTCGGCTTCGCCTCGGGTCGAGGTACGATATACGAGGTACGATTTACTATATACGATGTACGATTTTGGAATGTAACAATTTGAAAATTAGAAAATGGAACAATTTCAGAATTTACTAGTTGCAATATTGGAACACAGATTGGGAAAATTCGAGATTGCTTCACTGCGTTCGCAATGACAGATAACAAATAGATTTAGTGTCTTCGTGGCAAAAAAAAATACACAGATTGGGGAAATTAGAGATTGCTTCACTGCGTTCGTAATGACAAACACTAGATAAAAATTAACTTAGTGACTTAGTGCCTTCGCGGCAAAATAAAATAAAATATGAAAGGAATTATATTAGCTGGTGGGTCTGGGACTCGATTGCACCCTTTGACTTTGGCGATGAGTAAGCAGATGATGCCTGTGTATGACAAGCCCATGATTTATTATCCGTTGTCGACTTTGATGATGGCGGGGATTAACGAAATTTTGATTATTTCGACGCCTCATGATTTGCCGAATTTTCAGAGATTATTGGGTGATGGGTCGGATATTGGCTGTCAATTTAGTTATGCTGAACAAGCGGTGCCGAATGGATTGGCACAGGCTTTTGTGATTGGTGCTGATTTTATAGGAAATGATTCGGTGGCTTTAGTGTTAGGCGATAATATTTTCTTTGGCGCCCATATGCAAGAATTGTTGCGTTCTAATACGACGCCTGAGGGTGGGGTGGTATTTGCCTACCATGTTTCGGATCCAGAGCGTTATGGGGTAGTGGAATTTGATGCCAACAATAAAGCACTTTCTATAGAGGAAAAACCACTGGAACCCAAATCGAATTATGCGGTACCCGGATTGTATTTTTATGATAACTCGGTGGTGGAAATTGCTAAAAATATTCAGCCTTCTGCTCGTGGCGAATATGAAATTACGGATGTCAACAAAGAATACCTAAAACAAGGGAAGTTGAAAGTGGGGATTTTAAGTCGCGGTACTGCTTGGCTGGATACTGGAACTTTTGCCAGCTTGATGCAAGCAGGGCAGTTTGTTCAGGTATTGGAAGAGCGTCAAGGGTTGAAAGTAGGTTGTATTGAGGAAATTGCTTGGCGTCAAGGGTTTATCTCGAACGAGCAGTTGAAAGTACTTGCTGAACCCTTGCGTAAGTCGGGTTATGGCGACTATCTTTTAGGATTATTACAATATAAATTGTAAGACTTATTCGAAAAAAAATCAATTAGAATATGTCAGCAAAAGAAACTTCTTCCAATTCCTTTTTTTCAAGAGAAAATTTGCGATTTAGTATCAGTAGTTTGAACTATTTGCCTCGTTGGATTGTTTTGTCAATTGATTTTGGGGTATTGATAGCTTCTTGTTTGTTTAGCTTTTTGCTATTTAGAGGGACAGGGCTGGATTATGTTATTACTCCACTATGGATAGAACTTATTCTTTTCTTTTTAGTAGTCAATTTATTCTCTTTTTGGCTTTTTAGAAC
>CAZBJP010000097.1:0-802 GCA_964492205.1 uncultured Sediminibacterium sp. | reverse complement strand
AGACGGGCTAGTATATCCACACATGTTGCAATTATACAACAGATATTGAATATATTATTTAGGCATTTTGACTAATGTATTTTTGGCTTTTTAGAACTTATTCTGGTATTATTCGCCATTCTTCTTATATCGATGCGGTTAAGCTATTGTTTTCACAGATAATGGTATTGGTGTTTTTTCTGGTTTTTAATCTTATTTATGAATACCATTTTCATGAAAAAGCCTTTTTAAATACCGCCTTGTTTATAAATACTGTTTTTACTTTTTGTGGGCTCTTTTTGTATCGTGTTATTGTCAAGCGCACCTTTGAACTGTATTTTTCGGATACTACCAAAAATAAATTAGTTCGGGTTGTTATTTATGGAACAGATGCTAATGCCATTTCTGTGGCTAATGCCTTGAATTTTGAAACTCCAGCTCGTTTTAAGGTAATTGGGTTTGTGGACCACCATAATCAGAATGTTTCTAAGCGTATGTTGGATTTGCCTATTTTGGCACAAAAGAAAAAATTACCCGCTTTGATGCGCTCGTTAAGTGCTGAAGGGATTATTATAGCCGATAAGAGTTGGACCAAAGAAGAACAAATCCATATTGTAGACCAATGTTTGGAATTCAATTATAAGGTGTTTACGGTACCATTGATTACCAACTGGGAAAACCAAAAAGAGATTTCTCAAAAAATTAAAAATATTCAGATTGAAGATTTATTGGAACGCAAGCCTATTGTGTTAGATAGTTGTTCTATTTCTAAACAATTGAAAGATAAAACGGTCTTAATTACGGGTGCTGCGGGTTCTATTGG
>CAZBJP010000096.1:243-6018 GCA_964492205.1 uncultured Sediminibacterium sp. | reverse complement strand
AAATCGGTACTTATAATAAAGCGAATAAAGCTTATATGGCATTTGAACAAGAGCATGAGCGTGAGCCTTCAACAGAAGAACTAGCTGGTATCTTGGAGATGTCTGAAACTGAAATTAACAATATCTTCCAATCAAATACACGTCACACTTCTTTAGATGCTCCAGTACATGAGGCAGAAGATGTTGCGATGGGTGATTTGTTAGAAGGGGGATCTGATACGGACGAAGACGTCATGAAGGATTCTTTAAGAGAAGAAATCAAAAGAGTCTTGAAGTCTTTAAGTCCAAGGGAAGCGGAGATAGTAAATGCTTATTTTGGTTTGGATGGAGAGAATGGCGTTACTATCGAGCAGATCGGTATCAAATATGACTTAACTAAAGAACGTATTAGACAAATTAAAGAGCGTGCTATTAAACGTTTGCAGAAAGCGCGATATAGCAATGCATTAAAAGCTTATTTGGGCTAATATAAAATTAACAATATCATAATAGCCCCAACGATTTTAAAGAATTGTCGGGGCTGTTTTTTTCTAGGTCTTTTGTAAAAAAATTTAAGACTTGAAAAAAACGCTAATATGTAATTTAAGCAACATAGTAGCAATTTAACTGAAAATACAACTATGGAAACAGAAAAAGTAGACATCCTTATTATTGGATCTGGACCAGCAGGGTATACTGCAGCAATTTATGCAGCTAGAGCAAACATGAAACCTCTGTTGTATCAAGGAATTCAACCGGGTGGTCAATTAACCATTACTACAGAAGTAGAAAATTATCCAGGCTTTCCAGAAGGGATACAAGGGCCAGAAATGATGGTTAATTTTGAAAAACAAGCTGCTAGAATGGGTGCAGATATCCGTTATGGTTTGGCAACTAAAGTTGATTTTAGTGGTGATATTAAGAAGGTTTGGATAGATGATGAAAAAATTATAGAAGCTGGTGCAGTCATTATTTCTACAGGTGCGAGTGCTAAATGGTTAGGTATCCCTAGTGAAGAAAAATTAAATGGTTTTGGTGTGAGTGCTTGTGCAGTTTGTGATGGTTTCTTTTTTAAAGGTAAAGATGTAGCAATCGTTGGTGCGGGTGATACGGCTGCAGAAGAAGCACATTATTTATCAAAGATGTGCACGACAGTTCACATGATTGTTAGAAAAGACCAAATGCGAGCGAGTAAGATTATGCAGGATAGAGTGTTGAATACCCCGAATATCAAAGTACATTTTAATTCAGAGACAGATGAGATTCTTGGAGATAAGAAAGTAGAAGGTGTACGTATCAAAAACAACAAAACTAATACCATGGAGGAAATTCCAGTAAGTGCATTTTTTGTTGCCATAGGACATAAGCCAAATAGTGATATTTTTAAAGACTATTTAAAAATGGATGAAACTGGGTATATTCTTACTGAACCTGGTACTACTAAGACTAATATTGAAGGCGTTTTTGCTGCGGGCGATGTGCAAGATAAAAACTATCGTCAAGCTGTGACGGCTGCAGGTAGTGGGTGTATGGCTGCATTAGATGCAGAACGCTACTTAACGTCTAAAGGACACTAAGCACCTTAAAAGAATGATATGCACATCTATTTGAATGATTTAATTTTCAATGGCTTTCATGGTGTTTACGCCGCAGAGCAAAAAATTGGAAACACATTTAAAGTAGATGTGCGTATTCAATTTACACCAGCTATAAAAACTGTTAATCAATTAGATCAAACAATTGACTATGTTCAAGTATATCAGTTAATACGACGCATAATGGATGTGCCTACTCCTTTATTAGAAACATTGGTTGCAAAAATTGCTGATCAAATTTTGCTGGAATACGCTATTGCAGAATCAGTTTTTGTAAAAATTACAAAGCAACATTTAGCGATTCCTTTTTTTGAAGGATCCACTGCTGTATCTATCGAACGAGATAGAGTTTGACATTAAGTTTTTTAAAATGCCACAATAATTATTTGAGCTATATTTTTTTATCCTTCCAGCGCATCGTTCTAATATAAAAGTAGGAAGGTATCAATAAACTCAACCAATAAATTACCTCACTAAACCAGCCATAAGTAATTGGCATTTGGTAGTATTCTAGTACTAGATAATTGTAAATAATATAGATTACAATTGCAGCAAATTCAATCATCAAAGTTACTTTGGATTGACCAGTACCAGTTACTGCACTTAACCATATTGTGGAGATAGACATAATGAGCAATGCAATGGATACAATCCTTAATACAGGAACGCCTTCTGTTAGAAAGCCCGCTCCTTGACCATAAATAGATAAAAATTCTGCTGCAAATACATTGATCAAGATGGCAACAAGCAATGCGATACCAAAGCTCCAACGCATAATTTTATAAATCAATTCAATCACCTTGTCTTGCAGATTCTGCCCAATGATATTGCTAACCATGGTCGTAGTGGTTGCTGCAAATGCCCATGTAAAACATCCGAAAAAGCCAAAAATATTACGCATGGCATTGGATACTGCAAGCGATTGTTCTCCTCTATGTTCTATTAAAATGTAAAATATTTCCCAACTAATAATGCTGATCATATATTGCATCATCAGAGGAGAGGATTGCACTAAAATGAGTTTTACATAATCTAATTTAAGTTCAAATTTTTTGAACAAATCGAATCTTGCACCAATTTTTTGATAATGAATGACAAGGTAAATAACCAACAAGCCCATAATCTCAGCTATAATAGATGCATAAGCAGCGCCATTCAATCCCATGGCAGTAAAACCAAAATGACCAAAAATCAAACTATAGTCAAAAAAGATATTGATCAACGCTTCTGTAGCTGTACCAATGATTAAAAATTTACTTTGATTGGTACCCACTAATAGGGCATTGCGCATTTGGTATATGAATAAAAAAGGGATGCCCCAGATACGAATTTTTAAAAATTCTATGATGGTATTAGCCCTTGCATGGTCATGTAATAATGCGTGAAATAGGGAAGGTGCAACAAAATAAGTAAAGCTAATACCTATGACTGAAAGAAAGATGGAGATGATCACACCTTGGGTAAAAAGTACCCCAATTTCATCTACTCTGTTTTCACCTGCACGCCGAGAAATCAAGGCTTGTAGGCCATTATTAAGCCCTTGGCCCATCACCCCAAAAATCAAATAATAAACCCCAGTGATACCGCCAATCGCCAAAGCTTGTTTGCTCAAGGCACCAAGGAAGATATTATTGATGATAAAGTTAAACTGAGGCACCAGGATCGCCATTGCAATAGGGATGGAGATGGTCAGTATCTGTTTACTGCTAATATTTACTTGTAAAGAAGGGGTCGCTGTGGCTTGACTCATATAAATACAAATCTACAATTAGTTTTAGCAATAGACTGCCTCTTTTTTTTGTATCATTGCAGTAGAAATAGACTATGGCAAAGAAAAAAATTGGTATTTACGGAGTTCAAGAAAGTACGGCAAATAATAAGGTAGAAGACCTTTATCTTATTGTGGACGAGCAGTCTATTTGCTTTGTTGTAAAAAACCATACCAATGAACATTATATCGCTTTTGAATATTTTGAAAACACGCCAGATCAAAATGGATGGAATCAATTATTAGGATACTTGCAAAACAATTCAAAATTGATGCAGTCTTTTTATAGACAGGTTCAATTTGTCATGAACACCAAAAGAGCATTGTTGACAAAAGAAGTAAAAACTGGTGCAGGTACATTTTATCAAAATGAATTCAATCTTGTTTTTTGTCAAAAAATGGAGGAAGAAATTCAGGTGCAAGCAATAGGGCAGGATCAAGTTTTGGTTTATGGAGTGCCAGATGCATTGAATACATTGTTGACAAGGTCTTTTCCAACGGGCAAATGGAATAACTATTTGGGGAGCTTAATTACTTCTAATCAACAAGACGGCGTATATCTTTCTCTTTTCGAAGATTATTATATTGTATATATTATGCAAAATGGCAGACCACATTTTGTGAACTACTTTAATAAAAGTGGGGCCGATCAAAATAAATTTCAGGTTTTGAATGCTTGTGTTCAAACAAATGCCAATCCAAATACGTCTAATTTAAATGTGACAGGATATAGTGCAGAAAGAGATCAGTGGATTCATGAATTATCTACCTATTTTGCCAATGCACATATGCAACACGCGCCTGATTCAGGTATCGGAGCTACTTTAAATAATGAGTATCCGAATCATATTTATGCGCCTTATTTTATTTTTTAAGTAGCACTAATGAGAATTATTTCAGGAAAATATGGAGGCAGAAGAATACATCCACCAGCACATATGCCGCATACCAGGCCTACAACTGATATTGCTAAAGAGGGCTTATTTAATATATTACAAAATAGAGTGGCAATAGATGGTGCAACTACATTGGACTTATTTGGTGGCACAGGTTGTATCAGTTATGAGTTAGCATCTAGAGGCGCTGAACAATTGACAATTGTAGAGAAAGATAAGACAATGCTCGATTTTATAAAAAAGAATATTGATTTTTTAAAAATTGAAAATACAATTACGATTCAAATGGATGTATTTCAATTTTTGGCTACTTGCAATCAACAATATGATATCATTTTTGCAGGACCTCCTTATGCTTTGAATACGATTGATGATTTGCCAAGAATTATTGTAGAAAAGAAATTGATCAGTCCAGAAGGATATTTCATTTTAGAACATACGCCTCGTAATGACTATAAAACATTTGAAGGGTATAGTTTTCAACGCAATTATGGAGCCACTATTTTTAGCTTTTTTGAATGCATATAACCAAAGCCGAAGCGCGTAAAATATTATCCCAAAAAAGAGCTGCATTAACCGATTTGGAATGCATGAAAATGGATGATTTATTACTTATTCAATTACAAAGAATAGACTGGTCAGCAACAGAAGTACTTGCTAGTTTTTATCCCTTAGCGCATAAAAATGAACCCAATACTTTATTGTTTGAAAAATACATCAAGACTTTATATCCATTTATACGTTTTTGTTATCCCATTGTAGAAACTGTAACGCACCAAATGGATTTCTTTTTTGAAACCGAAACTTTACAATTGAATGTATTTGGAATTCAAGAACCTCTGCCATTTAATAAAGTAGCCCCTGATTTGATAGATACAATGTTTGTTCCTTTATTAGGATTTGATCAAAAAGGGCATCGTGTTGGTTTTGGTAAAGGGTATTATGATCGCTATCTGGCAAAAGCAGGTGAGGGGATCCAGAAAATAGGCGTTTCTTACTTTGAACCAATGGACGATTTCACTGATACCAATGAATTTGACGTACCTTTGTCCTGTTGCATCACGCCGTGGAATACTTATGAATTTGAATAATCTTTTTTTAAAATCTTTTAGAGTACTACTTCTGCCATTCGCCATTTTATATGGATGGATTGTGTCGACGCGTAATTGGTTGTACACAAAAAAATATTTGAAATCTGTACATTTTAATTTACCCATTATTTGCGTAGGAAACTTATCATTAGGTGGTACAGGAAAATCACCTATGGTGGAGCATTTATTATCTATTCTTTCTACTGAATATAAAACAGCAACTTTAAGCAGAGGCTACAAGCGTAAAACAAAGGGTTATGCATTGGCAGGAGAACAAACTACTGCATTGGAGATTGGGGATGAGCCAATGCAATTTCATTTGAAATTTCCTAAAGTGGGTGTTGCAGTAGGGGAAAGACGAATTGAAGCGATTCCTCAATTAATACAAGATATACCTGACTTGCAAACGGTAATTTTGGATGATGCCTTTCAACATCGTGAAATTG
>CAZBJP010000096.1:0-233 GCA_964492205.1 uncultured Sediminibacterium sp. | reverse complement strand
TGGTCACCAAATGCCCAATGGATATGACAGAGGCAGATAGAGCTGAAGTACTTGAGAAGCTTTATCCAGAGCAACATCAATCTGTATTTTTTACAGCGATTGCTTATGATACACCTTATCATATTTACAACCCATCCGACCAATGGGTGTTAACGATGCGTGATGAGGTTTTATTAGTTTGTGGTATTGCCAATCCCATTCCTTTAAAAAATTATTTACACGAAAACACACAT
>CAZBJP010000095.1:0-6034 GCA_964492205.1 uncultured Sediminibacterium sp. | reverse complement strand
CCCCCTTCAGGACTTGAACCTGAGACCCTCTGATTAACAGTTTAGCTTGATATCCAGCAGTTTATAATGAATTAAAACTAAGGTTAACTGAATTGCTGGACTTGTAACACTATTTGGATACTAAATAGCCTCAAAAGAACTTGGTAAATCAGCAACCAGAATTAAATGCTGCATAAAACCCAAGTTATGTCAACAGCACTAAAAACCTACTTCTTTGTTTATAAAGCAAAGACTAATTCAAAAGGACTTGCTCCAATAATGTTTAGATTAAAGTATAACAATCAAATTGCACAACTAGCTACTGGCTATTTTATCAAACCAAATGATTGGCTTAAAGACAAATGCATGGTAAAAAATACCTGCTCAAAAGCACTAGTAATTAATCAGCACCTGAAAGATTTAGAACTAAAATCCAACAACATTTTTTCCAAAATGTATCATGAAAGTGATATTTATCTGGGAAATATAATAGAAAAGCTAAAAGGAAAAGAAGAAGGACCAATAAGCCTGTTAAGATTAGTTTCAATATGTAACAAAAGATTGCATGATAGACTTGGAGTGGATCTAAAGATTGCTACATATAAAAAGTATCAAATCACTGAACAAAAAATAAAAGAGTACTTAAAAACTATGGGTAAAAATGATATTCGTTTAAAAGAACTTAAACTAGGATTCATTGAAGACTTCAATACATTTATGAAGCAATACTATGGTAATTGTCAAAATACAACTGGGAAACATTTAAAAAACTTAAAATCCTATTTAAAGTACGCTGCCTCTAATGATTGGATACCCAAATCTCCTTTTGTTGAATTCAAAGTTACTTATCGGGGTAAAGAAAAGCCATTTCTTACGCTGCAAGAATTAGAACAAATAGAAAAGATTGTTATAGATAATAAAGGCTTGAACATAGTAAGAAACTTATTTCTATTACAGTGTTATACAGGATTGAGTTTTTCAGATTTAGCAAGCTTGAAAAAAACAGATATTACTGTTGGAATTGATGGTGGTCTGTGGATAATTAAAGATAGACTAAAGACTGACATAAGAAGTGCGATTCCACTGCTTCCAAAAGCATTAATTTTGTTAGATTTATATAAAAACAGAGAAGATGCTAATTCAGAAGAGCCAATACTTCCCATCTATACAATTCAAAAGTATAACGCTTATTTAAAGGTAATTGCTGATTTTGCTGGTATAAACAAACAATTAAGTTCTCATGCAGGACGAAGAACATTTGCCAGTACAATTGCATTAGGTAATGGTATATCTATTGAAAGTATTTCTCAAATGCTTGGTCACAGTAACACTAAAATAACACAGCAATACGCTCGTGTTAGTGATCTAAAAATTTCTAATGAGATGAAAAAATTGATAAAATAGAATTAACTGAAGCAAGTTAATTATCAGAAAATTGACCTTTGCATACTAGAGTTGATCCATTGTACATTTCATATGTACCTGAATTAATATTTCCCCTAGGATGATTTACAATTATTTTTGTGACACTCGTTTTAACTGAATTAACTATTACATAAGAACCTTTATGCCAATTATCATTATTCCCAGATGGTTCAATCTTTACTTCATTGGGGTTAGATAAATAAGCTGATCTAAACATTAATAAACAACTATTCTTTTCATCAAATCTGGCTAATATTGAAACAAAACTTGAAGAGAATTGATCTACAGTAGTATTTATTCCAAAATAACCAACTGGCACAGCAATATCTCCTGTTTTTAGTTTTCGTGTAGTAAATGTTGTGTTATTTACTTCAGTAGTAAAAAGACCATTCGTATAATCTTTAACTTCAACTGAGTCAGACTTTTTTGTACAACCAAAAATTGCAATCGCAGCAAATAAAGCTAAAATATTTTTTTTCATACTTTAAAAATAAAAATATAAGCCCCTAGTTTGGGGCTTATATATAATTGTGACAAGATTATAATAATAAAAGGATAATCCACATACCCCATCCAGCAGCTGCCATACCTACATTCTTTCCTTTGGCAGCTTTCTTATAACATTCTAAATAAGTTGGGTCTGAAAATAAATCACTATTTTTTGACATTTGAGCAGTTCTTGCCCCTCCCATAGGATCTGGACTTCCAACTGCTGCACCAATTACAGCAAATGGACCTAACAAAACACCTAAGGCAACATGTAATCCACCTTTGCCATGAAATGCTTTAGCATCAGAAGCACCTTTCATACATGAGTTTGGATCAGTATTTAATAAATTTAGATAATTTGTATAAACAGGGTTGTTTACATTTTCAAATTTTACTGTTTCAATATCATTTGCAGGGATTGAATATTTTTCACCATTTTCTGATTTAAAAACAATGTTGCAATCTTTGATTTTTACTACTTCGCCAATAAAAGATTGTTTGTTGTTCAATGTTAAAATGTCATTCCCTTTTGCGAATGTTACTGCTGTAATTAGCAAAGCAGTTAGTGCCAGTGTTACTTTTTTCATTTTTTCTTTTTTAATTATTTCTTACTCTTTTGGATTTTCAGAATACTCCCTGTTTAAATGGTTGCTAGTCTCCATATTTATTTCAAAGAATTCAGTTATACTTACATTAAGTGTATTAGAAATTTGATACAAAGTGTAACAGCTTGGATTTCGTTTTCCTAGTTCAATTCTGCCTATTTGAGAATATGTTAAACCAGATTCAAGTGCAAGCCTTTCAATAGACCAACTGTAATTATTTCTTACTCTTCTAAGGTTAGATCCTAGATTTTTTTGAAATTCATGCTTGCTTTTCATAATATGTAATAAAATTATAGAGCCAAGTAGCCATATACAAGAGCCAATTGGCTCTATATGAATAAAATCAGAGTGATATAAAAAACTGATTAATAGTTAATTAGTATAGAAAAATTAGAATAATTGTAAACTTTACCACCAATTTTGAAAAGAATTAAATTGTTTTTGTCTTGAAATACTTCATCCACATAAACACAGCTATTTTCTTGAATTTCATCAATTGATTTTTCGCATAAAACCATAAATGGACAATATAACCTTCTAAGTCTAGAATTAATATTTACAACAAGGATGCTGTAAGTATCATAATATTGTATATCAGTATATTTCATTTGTTTATTATTTTATAATATTCGTTCATCAGAGAAACTAAAATATTGTCCTTCGTGTCCAATTATAATTTGATCAAGCAGTTTAATATCTAGCATATCTCCAGCACTGCTAATTTTAGTAGTAATATCTCTGTCTCTATCAGAAGGTTTTAATTGACCACTTGGATGGTTATGTGATATCACTATAGAAGAAGCAGCTGCTTTAAGTGCTGTTCCAAATATTAGCCTAATATCTGCTATAGTGCCTGTTAATCCACCAGAGGAAAGGTGTAATACACCTATTACTCTGTTTAATCTGTTTAGATATGCAACAAAGAAATGCTCCTGCAGGTGAAGAGTTTCTTTGGGATAAAAGTCCATGAATAGATTATAAGCATCTAATGGAGAGCTAATAATTGGTTTATTAGAAATGCTGGGCTTATATACAAGCTCTATTTCAGCAATGTTTTCTGTTTTTGTCATGTTGTTTAAATAAAAAAGCCATGCTATGAGCAAGGCATATATTAAAAATGTAAAGGCAGGGGAGGTAAGCAGGTTACTTAAACGATTTGATTTTGAATTAGAATTTCTCTTTTTCGTTTCTCAAATTCTGGCTTAAGTACCTCCTTGTATTGTGGGTGTTTGTTGTAAAGCTCCAATAGTTCATCAATGGTATTACTAGAATATATAGTTGAGGTTAAGTCATTTGGTGTAATATCAATTCCTGCATTACACCAGTTGTAAATAGACTTTCCTATTTCAATAGATAGCTTTTGTTCAGGTTTACCACTAAATAGACCTGTTCTATCTTTAGAAGCAATAGCATGGTTCTTCATATTTAGATCAAAAACAAGGGTAAACTCATAATCTAGTCCTTCTCTTTGAACTGCCTTTAGCCCTACTTTTTCAGGGACCATTTTACCATTGCGTTCATTTAGTACATAGTCTTGTTTGGTTCTGGTCGTTACAATTAAATGTGCTTTAGAACCAAGAATAGCCTGTATAAACTGCTTATGTCTAAGCCCAATCTTTTGCCAATTGGTGAAGCTATTTCCCTGTAATGAGGCATGCGCCTCAAGCAGAAACTCCCATTCATGAGTAATACTGTCTATGATAATAACTTGCATGCCTGCTTGCCCACAAGCTTCAATTGCTTGGACATACTTCTCTGGTGTATAGGGTGGTGATAGCTGCAGCACATTATATTCTCCTAGATGGGAATATAGCTCAGAACTATGGTTCTCACTGTCAATAACTGCTATCTTGGACCAGTCGTTACATAAGCCATTGGCTATTAGCAGTGAAGAGTAGGTTTTGCCAGATCCACTAGGACCATTTAGGCACATTTTGATTTTTGCCTTCTTACGAGAGGCTTTTTGTAGTTGCATAGAATTATTTTATGATATGATTTTTTTGTACTTTTAGTGAATTATGTTTACAAATATGAAAAACATCTATATAACACTTTTTACTGCCTTATCTTTTACACAAGTATGTTTTTCTCAAAATAGCCCTAAGATAATTGGCAAAACTTTTACATTTTATGGTGGACCTACTGGGGAATTAAATTGTAATGAATGTGATGCAATCTGGGAAATAAAATTTAAAGATGAATCAAATGCGATTATGATTTCAAGACAACCAAATAAATCAAGCGAATATGGATCATGTAGAACAACATTAAAATACAAATACAATCAAACTACAAAAACAATAACGCTTTTAGATCTTAATAATAAAAATATTACAAATGATTGCCTAAATATGTTTATAGGTGATTGGCAATGGAAAAAAGGAAAGTATTTTGATATGAGATTCTATTCCAAATCTCATCCTAATTGCGACTTTTCGCCAATCGATTAATAATAAAAATTATGAAAAAACTATTATTTCTTAATCTAATTTTATTTGTTGTACTGTTATTTTCATGCAATAACAATAAAACAAATCAAATAAATGTCTCATCTCAAAATTCTGAATTATATAACAAAGTTGATACAGTTGTACTTGCAACTGATTATTTATTCAATAAATTAGACAATAGTGAAAACCAATTTATATTTAGTTTGTCTTTTAGAAATCAGAATGCAATATTTTCATACAAGGATAAAAACTCGAGTAGCCAAGGAACTGTTTTTTCTGCAAATTATATAAAAAAGGGCGACACCATATTTTTAAAAAATTGGGATATTTTAAGTAAGAATTTTCTTGTCTATCATCAAGTGCCAACACAGTTTTTACTTCTTCAAAATGGAAATTTGAAAGTACTGAAAAACAATGGAAGTAAAAATAATGAAGATAGTGTAGTAATAGAAAAAGATGGAGAAGTAGTCTTGTACTCTGCAAGAAAAACTATAATTTGTCAAAATTCTGACATTTTGAAAGCAAGTACTTATGATAGTATGATGTTTTACAGGGACAAGTATGTATTTAAAAAAGATGAGTTTAAATATGAAAGTCCGTGTTCTGATATGGATAGTTATTATTTAGGAATTTCATGTGCAAGAGATCAACTTGGTGGAGGTTTAGTAGCAGATTGTGATTATTTATATAGAATCGCAATAACACAAAGAGAAAATGTAAATCATTACTGTTTTTGTAAAGGCGTTTGTATCGCGCTCCATCTTCTGGCCAGCACCTAACGTTGATTCAAAGCTTGTTGGCTTTAAACGCCATGCTCCTTTGGGTGATGAAGTCTTACGTAAGAAAGTCTTTGCCATTATCGATCTGGCATTTGCCCAGCGCCGAAAGATGCTCCGTTCAACCCTTTCATCGATGTATGGAAGTTCAGCGGCTGCAGAGGCCCACCTTGAATCTGTTGGAATCGATGGCACTCTGCGCGGGGAAGCGTTGACCATTGAAGATTTCTGCAAAATCGCCCAATAAGCAATAAGGTCTACACGTGGCAAAAGAGAGCGTAACGGTGCGCGTACCTGCAAAGGTCAATCT
>CAZBJP010000094.1:4440-6144 GCA_964492205.1 uncultured Sediminibacterium sp. | reverse complement strand
GATAAATTGACTGGAGAAATTATCAAGAAAAAAATTGAGACGCCTCAGCCTCCAAAATATCAAGATGTTTTTGGATTAACTTTGGTGGAATTAGCAGAGACGAACCCAATGATTATGGGTGTTACTCCTGCTATGCCTAGTGGTTCTTCCATGAAATTCATGATGGAAGCCATGCCTGATCGTGCCTTCGACGTAGGTATTTGTGAGCAACATGCTGTAACATTGAGTGCAGGTCTTGCTACACAAGGTGTGAAAGCATTTTGTAATATTTACTCTTCCTTCATGCAACGTGCCTATGACCAAGTGATACATGATGTCGCATTACAAAAATTACCCGTTGTATTTTGTTTAGACCGCGCAGGATTGGTTGGCGAAGATGGACCAACCCACCATGGTTGTTATGATATCGCGTTTTTTAGATGTATTCCTAATTTAATTATTGCAGCACCTATGAATGAGCAAGAATTAAGGAACATGATGTATACTGCACAACTACCAGCAACAGATTTACCTTTTGTTATTAGATACCCTAGGGGTGAAGGGGTGATGGTAGACTGGAAAAAACCTTTCGAACAATTGACTATTGGAAAAGGACGTCGATTGAAAGAAGGCAAGGAAGTGGCAATTTTGACTTTTGGACATCCTGGAAACAATGCTCAAACCGCTATTCGTAATTTAAGATTAGAAGGTATTGACCCAGCACATTACGACATGCGTTTTGTTAAACCAATTGATGAAGCTTTATTGCATGAAGTATTCCAAAAATATGAACTTGTTGTAACGGTTGAGGATGCCACTGTAGTTGGCGGATTTGGCTCTGCTGTATTGGAATTCATGAATGCTCATAACTACAAAGGACAAGTACGCATTTTAGGTATTCCTGACACCATTGTTGAACATGGTTCGGTTAAAGAATTGCAACAAGAATGTCACTATGATGCACTAGCAATAGCCAATGCCGTAAAAAGTCTTTTAGGTAAATCGGTTTTAATAGAAGGGTAACAGAATTCAAGATTCAATCGTTTTCACTACTTAACTATTTTTAGAAAACTAATTCAAGCTAGGATCAAAATCGCCTTCTTCTTCTGGTGCATCTGTAAATGAGGTTTGATCAAATTTGGTTTCGTATGAATCCGTTTGCTCGATATAACCAGGTTCCAAATCATCTTCTCTATTTTCATTCCACTCGATGATAAAGTTATTACGACCCTCTCCAACCATTAATTTCATGTATTTCTGTTGCGCCAATTCCAAGATAGATAAGAATAAGAATAAGGCATGAACTCGGTCTTCACAAACATCAAATACTTTCTCAAAAGCAACTGTTTGCGCCTCTTTCACCATTGTGAGCAAATATGTTCTACTACCTTCCATAGTGTAATTGTATCTAACAACAGTATGTACAGGTTTATTTTGACGATCTTGAACACGGGTCATGACTTTTTCAAAAGCCTTCATTAATTTGAATAAAGTCACTGTTTGCAACTCTGTTCCCTCAGCCGCCTCTTCACCAACCAAAGACATCTCTTTTTGAATATTTCCACGCTTCAACATCAACATCCTCATGGCTTCCAGATCAGCCATTTGAACAGCAGCTTCTTTATACTTTTTGTATTCTAGAATCTTATCAATCAACTCTTGTCTAGGGTCAATTTCATTTCCTGCTGCATCAATCTCTTTTCTTGGCAATAATAATTTTGCCTT
>CAZBJP010000094.1:0-4430 GCA_964492205.1 uncultured Sediminibacterium sp. | reverse complement strand
TGCGCATCAAAGTAGAAACGAATAAAATAAATTCACTACTTAATTCAATATTTAACTTATCCTGTGAATGGATAAACTCCAAAAAATCATTGATAATTTTTGTAATTTGGATATTGTAAATATCCATCTCGTCTCGCTCAATAAAGAACAATAATAAGTCAAACGGACCTTCAAACTGGTCTACTTTTATCGAATAATTAGTATGCTGATTCATCCTTGCAAAGAAAGTAATATTTATCCATTTTTTAGCCAAAATGAGGCATCTTTGTTCAAAACCAATAAGGATGCAACAGAAGTGGACCAATTGGCTTGTATTTGTCTTATTATCAATTGTATGGGGCAGCTCCTTTATCTTAATGAAAGAAGGTATGAAGGCATTTACGCCCTACCAAGTTGCTTCTTTAAGAATGCTTTCAGCAGGACTTGTTCTACTGCCGTTTGCAATCAAAGCATTTCGAAAAATTCCCAAAGACAAAATGGGCCAAGTGATCGTTTCTGGACTAATCGGCAATTTTATCCCAGCCTATCTTTTTTGTATTGCAGAAACTAGAATTGATAGCGCGCTAGCAGGTATTTTAAACTCTCTTACGCCCTTATTTACCATACTTGTCGGTGTATTGTTTTATAAGGTTCAAACAAGTGCAATTAAGTTGTTGGGTATTTTAATTGGGTTTATTGGTTTAACTTTTTTGTTGTTAACTGGAAAAGAAATGCATTTTGATCATCTCTCTTATGCTAGCCTTGTATTAGTTGCGACTTTAATGTACGGTATCAATGTCCATACAGTAGGCAGGTATTTAAAAGAAATTGGCTCTATTCAAATTGCCTCTGTTGCATTTTCATTTTTAATCATACCTACTGCAGCAATATTGTATTTCACTGGCTTTTTTAAAAACGATTTTACTGATCCACTCATCATTCATAGTACCATAACAAGTAGTATTTTGGGTATGGTGGGCACATCTATGGCTTCCATACTTTTTTACTACTTAGTAAAAAAAGCTGGTATCTTATTTGGCTCACTAGTGACCTATGGCATACCAATCGTAGCAGTGGCTTGGGGTATCGCCTATGGTGAATCCTTAGCACCTTTACAAGTAGTTTGCTTAGGAGTGATTTTATTAGGTGTTTATATTGTAAATAGAGGCAATTTAAAATTTCTGCCTTTTGTAAAACAAAAAGGCCCTCAATAAAATCATTGAAGGCCTAGTTAGTCTATAATATGATTTGATTACACTTAGATTATACAGTCATGATCTCTTTTTCTTTTGCTTCTAAATGTTTTTCAACCAAGGCAATATGCTTGTCTGTTAATGCCTGAATAGCCTCTTCAGCACCCTTACAAATATCTTCACTCATTCCGTCTTTTTGAAGCTTCTTTACTTGTTCAATATGGTCTCTTCTAATATTGCGAATAGCCACTTTACTTTGCTCTCCTTCTCCACCCGCCTTCTTCACCATTTCTTTTCTACGCTCTTCCGTCAATGGCGGCATAAATAAACGAATATTCACCCCGTCGTTTTGTGGTGTGATACCAATATTTGCACCCATTATGGCTCTTTCTATCAAAGCTAACATGTTTTTTTCCCATGGTTGAATGCTAATGGTCCTTGCATCTAACACTTGGACGTTAGCCACCTGACTTATTGGTGTTGGAGTACCATAATAATCTACATTAACGCCTTCTAAAATTGAAGGAGTAGCTTTGCCTGCTCTAATTTTGGATAATTCTATTTCTAAGTGATTGATGGCCTTTTTCATGCCACTTTCCGCCTCTCTACTAATTTTCGATAATTCTTCTGACATAATTCAACGTTTTGCGAAGACAAAGCTAATAAATCCTTTGTATTCTTCCCCGACCTTTTTTTGTGGCGCTAATTTTTCTATCTTTGTTTATATCGTTAAAACACCATTATGTCTACAGCCGAATTAATAAGAACAGCTTCACAAGTTAGAAGAGATATCGTAAGAATGGTACATGCACAACAAAGTGGTCATCCAGGTGGCTCTTTAGGCTGTACTGATTTTTTAACGGCACTTTATTTTAAAGTGTTAAAACATAACCCTTCATTCAATATGGATGGCAAAGGGGAGGATCTATTCTTTTTATCTAATGGACATATCTCTCCAGTTTTTTATTCAGTTTTAGCAAGATCAGGCTATTTCGACATCAAAGAGTTAGCCACTTTTAGAATGATTAATTCTCGCTTACAGGGTCATCCAACCACACATGAACATTTACCTGGTATTAGAATTGCCAGTGGATCTTTAGGACAAGGTATGAGTGTTGCTATTGGTGCTGCCTTGACAAAAAAGTACAATAACGACGATCGTATTATTTATTCTCTACATGGCGATGGCGAATTACAAGAAGGTCAGAACTGGGAAGCGATCATGTTTGCTGCACATAATAAAGTGGATAATTATATTGCCACCATAGACGTAAACGGGCAACAAATTGATGGTCCATTAAGTAAAGTGTTGAATTTAGATAATTTAGAAGAAAAATTCAAAGCCTTCCATTGGACCGTGTTGCATATGGACGGACATAATATGGAGGAAATTGTGACCACTTTAGAACATGCAAAATCATTGACAGGACAAGGTAAGCCAATTGTGATTTTGATGAAAACGATCATGGGCAAAGGGGTTGACTTCATGGAAACCGGACACGAATGGCATGGCATTGCTCCAAATGACAATCAATTAGAAAATGCATTAGGTCAATTAGAAATGACTTTAGGAGATTTTTAATCTGAAATAATTGATTATAAAAAAGGGAAGCTCTTGCTTCCCTTTTTGTTATATTATATTACATATAATTTAGTGTATTTAATGCCACTTGTTGCTACCCTATTTTTTCAAAAATCCTGGCACCAGCTTTTTTAGCTGGTATCCATCCAGCAACAATCGCAATAAAAATCACTAAGCCTATCACTGCAATATAGTCTGTCCAGACTGCTTTTATTGGGTAATAGTCAATCACAAAACTTGTACCTTGTAATTTAATAAAATGCAATTTAGTTTGCAGAAAAATCAAACAGGAAGCAATTATTCCGCCTATTAAGGCACCTGTCATCGACATCACAATTGATAAACTCAAAAATATTTTTTGTATCGTTACAGCACTTGCACCCATAGCATGTAAAACATGAATGTCTTTTTGCTTTTCTAAAACCAACATGGTTAGCGCGCCGACTAAATTAAAAGAAGCTACTACCATAATTAAAGCCAAAATAGCAAAGATGATCCATTTTTCTATTTGCATAATTTTATACAAATCTGCATTTTGCTGGTACTTATTCTGCACCAAAAAGTTAGGACCAAGGATTGATTGTATTGCAGAGACAATATTTTTTTCTTGATTCAAATCAATTGATAATTCTATGCCAGAATACTGATTGCTATCTAGGTCAAATAAATATTGCGCAAATTTGTTGGATGTAAACACATACTGTGCATCAAATTCCTGCTGTACAGAGAAAGCACCAGACTGCACTGCTATCAAATGGTTTAACTGATCTAGAGATTGCAAAGATTTGCCAGAGCGTCCAACTGCAATGAGTTCTAGACTATCCCCGAGTTCAGAATTAAAAAGCAATAAATTTTCTTCTACACCAATTCCTAAAACCAATTTAGGCGAATCCAAATTACCTACCGAAAACTGACCTCGCTTTAAATATTGATTAACCTTGTTAATATGAGTGTAATTAGAGTCAACCCCTTTTATAAATACAACTGCCTGTTGTGCACTTCGCACTAAAATCGCTTTATTCTCTACAATTCCTGTTGCATAATGTACTCCTGGAATTTGACCAACGGATTTCAATTGCTCTTGCGATAGCTTTACAAATTTTGCCGATTTAGGCACCACGCGTAAGTCAGCATAAAAATCTGCATAAAGCCCCCTCACGATGTCAGAAAAGCCATTTGAGACACTAAGTATAGTTAGCAGAGCAGCCGTACCAATAGCGATCGCAAAAACACTCACCCATGCAATTAACTGAATTGCCTGAAAAGCATACTTACCTCTGAAATAACGCCAAGCAAATAGAAAATGCAACTTAAAGGTTTTTTAAAATCTCTTCCATTTTAAATACATAGTCCAATGTATCATCTAAATAAAAATGTAATACAGGAATGCGTCTTAATTGATGCTTCATGGCTTCTTGAAGATGCTTTTTAATCTCCCAGGACTGAGCTTGAATTTTTTTAAAACAGGCTTCTTGATCAGCCACCTGAAATAAACTCAGATAGATTCTTGCTTCCAATAAATCTGGGGTTACTTTCACAGAGGAGATAGAAATCATTCCACCTTGTAAATGGTTCAAGCCCAATTTTAAAAAGATATCATTCAAGGTGCTTTGAATGGCACCAGCTACTTGTTTCTGTCTTTTGCCCTCTTCCATAATCAAAGTCGTTGATTCGCT
>CAZBJP010000093.1:0-6318 GCA_964492205.1 uncultured Sediminibacterium sp. | reverse complement strand
TTTACCTAGGCTAAAGCATCAGGCAAAGAAAAAGCGCCCGAAGGCGCTTTCATCTTGCGGAACGTCACTGAAGATGCCAGTTTGCGTCACTCAAGGTGCCATTTTCCCGAATGGTGATATGGCGTAAATGTGCGGACGAGATGAAGGCTAATGACCGTCCATGCCAGTCAACTAAGACTTAATTGAAAATTTAAAAGAGGAAGGTCAAGCGCAGACGTTTTTACTTGCTATACGCATATCGTCCATCCGTGCTTGAATAAGTTTTCTGCCCGTCAGAGGGTCGTCCCAAAGTAATGCTTCTACAGGGTGTCTGATTGGCGCAGCACGGTAACCAGCACTTAAATTTAGAACTTCCTGATAGGTTTGAATATTTCTATGTGCTGAAGCATTGCGAATGATGCGGACATCGTCAATTTGGGGAACTGTTCCAAATCCACTCAATAAGGAAGTTGAATTTGTGGGAGCCAAGGCAGTAATTACATCAATCAATTTGTTGATGTGTCCCCAAGTTGGCTCGCTTCGCATTAAGTGGTTAGTCCCCGCTTTTGCGGGAGCATTACCGTTTTTTTGCTTTGCCGCAATGTAGGAAATAGAGTCACGGTTTGCATGAACTCCAACTACTACACCACTGGCAATAGTCGTGCAGCCAGTGCAAGAGGCAAAAACAGTTGTGCGGCAAAAGCGACACCAAACTTGCCAGACGTCCGAAAGCCAGCCCTCAAGTTGATGAATTTCTGCGATTTGGAGTGAAGAGCTGGTTAGTCCTGTTAGAAAAGAGGTCAACTCAGTATCAGCAGAGTCAAGGCTGCGCTCAAAACGCTTTTGAAGCTTATTTAATTCCATTAAATCTAACTTCGGAGCGCCTCAGAGATTGCGACAAAGCGAGCGGTCCGTTGCTTGACACGATTCGAGCCACCCTTACAGGCTTCGACATAAGACTTGTATTTGCCTAAGTCATCTTTGGTCTCGTGAGCAGAAGCAAGAGCTAATAAATTATTCAAAATGGGGAAAACCTCCGTTGGGAAGGTCCCCGTTGGCGCTATGCCCGTTTCCTCTTCAATGTTAGGTAATCCCCACCGCATATGAAGTAACGCAGTTACAAGAGAAAGAAATGCGTACGACTTAGTCATGTAGGAGCCTTGTAGTCCAGACAATTCGGTTTGAATGAACTTAAAAACGGCATCAACTCGACTACCCCATTCTTCTGCTTCAGGGAATAGGTCGTTGTAGCTTTCGTATAGATCCTTAAGCGTTCTGTTGCTTGAACTGACAAGACCTGACTTCATAGCTAAAGCAATTTCAGCCATGAACTCAGCATCTTCCATTCGAACAATCGAACGACTAGAAAGTACTTTCCATTCAGAAAACAAAGGCCCCCACTTGTCAACAAGTGTGTTTACCCAATTTTTGAATTCTCCAAAGTATTCGCTATGCCGTTTTTCTGCGTCATTCAACGGCAAGGTGTAAGCATTCATTCGCCGGAACATTTGCAAGATTTCGGCTCTCTGTGCATTACGAATCACATCGCAAGATACGGTGTAAGACATAAAATTTTCGCGCTGTTCATCGGTCAGATCTTCAAAACGTCTGCCTTCAAAATTTGCAGAATTTCCACCTAATGCAAATTTGTTGTCGCGATAGTCAATGATGGAAGTCATTCTTTGTTGACCATCAACAATTTCGCGCATTGGGCGCAAGGTGGTTTTGTTCAATTGCTCCCAAAGATAGATTTTGGGAAAGGGATAGCCACTCAGAATGGTGTCAATAAAGTAGCTCCGAGCAGCAGATGGCCAAATGCGAGGAGCTCGCTGATACTCATCATTTACAGTGAGATCCCTACGCTTATACAGATCAATTAACTCGGCAATAGAGTGCCTTGATTCTTCAATTTTCACAGCTTGGTCCTCTACATACATTGTTTAAAGAACAGTTTAGCGGCAGACGAGTACTTGAATACGACTAACAGCATACACATTGTCATGAATAGGCAAAAAATTAACCCAATAGAATGATTCGGGTGCGTTCCTCTGATTTACAAAAATGACAACACAGAGCAATTTTGAGTTTCTTGCGTCCCACTCGCCTTTATTGAGCGAGCTTGGGCGTACAGCTGAACAGCTCTTTCCGTTTGATCCGGCGAGTTGTGTGCTCAAGTTACGCTTGTTGGCGGAAACGTTGACTCAAGAGATGGCCTCTCGACTGGGCATCAATCTGATTCAACCGACACAAGCTGAATTGCTACGCGCTGTCGACAGTCGACTGGGACTCGATCCTCAAGTTCGTCAAATGTTTAATTTGCTGCGGCACCGTGGTAACGCTGCTGCGCATCAGCTTAACCACGATATTGGCTACCGCGAAGGGCTTGAAGCACTCAAAGTTGCGCGCGAAGTTGCTGTGTGGTTTCACAGAACGTTTGGCAATCAACCCGACTTCAAACCAGGTCCGTTCCTTCTTCCTGATGACCCAAGCCAAAAGCTAGCTGGGTTGCAGCAACAAATTAATGCGCTAGAAACGCAGCTCCAAGAAGCTCAAACAGAAAAGTCTGGGCAATCAGACCTTGCTCAGCTTTTGGAAGCACAAGCACAGCAAGAACGCGAAATGGCCGCGCGGGCTCAAGAGGAACGAGACATCTTTGAGGGCTTGGCTCAAGAGGCCAGCGAGCGATACGCACAACTTAAAGCTGAGTTCGACAACAAGCTCGCACAAGTCAAACAAGCTGGGGGCACTGAAGAAGCTCAAGCAACCAAGACTTTTGCAGAAAAAGCCGCTCACGCCGCACAAAAAGTGGTCATTGACGAAGCTGCTACCCGCCTCATCATTGACCAAATGCTGGCAGATGCTGGATGGCAAGCTGACACGGTCAATCTCACACACGCCAAAGGTGCACGTCCCGAGCGAAACAAAAACAAAGCAATTGCCGAGTGGCCGACCAAAGGGAAGCAAAGTGCTGACTACATGCTGTTTGCTGGTTTGACGCCAATTGCCGCCGTCGAGGCAAAGCGACTTAACGTCAACGTTGCCGGAAAAATTCCACAAGCAGAGCGTTATGCACGTGGCATCGTGCTTGAAAAAGAACACCAACCAGCCTGGGAAAAAGAAGGTCGCACAGCCCCATGGCCAGATGGCGAAGGCAATGTCTTTAACCTGCCGTTCGTGTACTCATGCAATGGTCGCCCGTTCGTAAAACAAAGCCCAGAGGCAAGCGGCACTTGGCACCGCGATGTGCGCAGCCCTGCGAACTTACGCAAAGTACTCACTGGTTTTCACTCGCCGGAAGGCCTGCTAGATCAGTTAACTCGCTCAAAAGCTGAGGCCGAAGAAAAGTTACGGCAAGAAGGTTTTGGTTACCTGCATCTGCGCGACTACCAAGAAAAAGCCATCTCTGCAGTTGAAGTCGCCTTGGCAAACGGCCAGCAAAACTGTTTGCTGGCCATGGCAACTGGCACAGGTAAAACGCGCACCATCATTGGCTTGATGTATCGGTTCCTCAAGACTGAGCGCTTCCGTCGAATCTTGTTCTTGGTTGATAGAACTGCACTTGGCCAACAAGCCACGGAAGCATTTGATGAAGCACCACTCGAGCAGGGCCTTCCCCTGTCCAAGGCCTACAACATTGCCGAAATGGGAGATATGGCTGCCGAAGCCGAAACCCGTGTGCAAGTGGCGACCGTGCAAGCCATGGTCAAGCGAATTTTTGGAAGCGACAACCCACCACCACTTGATGCCTACGATTGCATCATCGTTGACGAAGCGCACAGGGGTTATGCACTTGATCAAGACATGACCGAAGGCGAGATGGCATTGCGCGATCAAGCACAGTACCTCTCCAGCTATCGTCGAGTGCTTGACTACTTTGATGCAGCCAAGATTGGTCTAACCGCTACCCCCGCCAAGCACACCACAGAAATTTTTGGCAAACCCGTTTACACCTACAGCTACCGTGAAGCTGTGGCAGATGATTGGCTGATTGACCATGAGCCACCTATTCGTTACCAGACAGCCTTGACTCAAAAGGGCATTCACTTTGACAAGGGCCAATCGGTTGAGACGATCAACCTTGGAACGGGCGAGATTGAAAGTGCGGAGCTTGAGGATGACCTCAACTTTGAGCTTGAAAGCTTTAACAAGCGAGTCATCAACGAGAACTTCAACCGGGTCATCTGCGAAGAACTGGCGAAAGAGCTAGATCCCATGGGGGAAGAAAAAACCATGATCTTTTGTGCAACCGATGCACACGCTGACATGGTGAAGCGCTTGTTAAGTGATGCATTCAAAGAAGTACATGGCGACAGTTACAACCAAGCTGCTGTTGAAAAAATAACGGGGGCATCAGACAAAGTAGAACAGCTGATTCGTCGCTATAAAAACGAACGCTTCCCTACCATTGCCATTACGGTCGACTTGCTCACTACCGGTATTGATGTACCGCCCATTTGCCATTTGGTGTTCATGCGTCGCGTGAAGTCACGCATCTTGTATGAACAAATGATTGGCCGAGCTACTCGTCGGTGTGACGAAATTGGCAAAACCGTTTTCAAGATTTACGACCCTGTTGACCTCTACGCGTCGCTAGAGAACGTCAACACCATGAAGCCACTCGTCAAAGATCCGAACATCACGATTGAGCAACTGGTTGACGAACTCAACAATTCCACTTCGTACAAAACACCAGGAAGTGGACAGGGACGCACCCACGCTCACGACGTGCTGGACCAGCTCAATCAAAAGCTCATGCGTGTTCTACGTGACGCAAAACACAAAGCTGAGAAAAAACCCGTCATCAAAGACAAGCTGGATCAACTAGAACAGCAATGGGGCGTACCTGCCCACGAGCTGCACAAACACCTCCACAAGCTCGGCCAAGAAAATGGCCCCCAAGCTGCGGCAGACTTTTTGAATCACAACACACGCCTACTTATCCAATTAGCAGAAGTTCGCGAACTAATAGGCACTGCATATAGGCCCGTACTGTCCACTCATGCGGATGAGCTTAAGGAACGCAATCAAAACTGGGGGCCTTACAACAAACCAGATGATTACTTAGACAGCTTTGTCCACTTTGTGCGTGAACAAATTAACCAAAGCGCCGCATTGGCAGTGGTGGTAAATCGCCCCAAAGACCTAACGCGTGAGCAACTCAAAGAAGTTCGCATGTTGTTGGATGGTCAAGGCTACAGCGAAGCTAACCTCAAAGCCGCGTGGCGCAGTAAAAGCAACCAAGACATCGCTGCCAGCATCATGGGCTACATCCGTCAAGCGGCCCTAGGTGAAGCCCTGCTCCCATTTGAAACGCGTGTAGCCAATGCGATGCAAAACATTTATGCCAAACAAGCTTGGACGCCTATTCAGCGCAAGTGGCTAGACCGGATTGCAAAGCAGCTGACCCACGAGCTAGTTCTAGACACAGGCTTTGTCACAACTGCTTTTGCCAACGATGGTGGGGCCACTCGGTTAGACAAAATATTGGATGGACAATTAGGACAAGTTATTTCTGACCTCTCTGCTTCGCTATGGGCCCAAGCGGCCTAAGCCACACAACCAATAAAAATTATGGCTACTAATGACATCGTCCAGAAGCTCTGGAATCTTTGCGATATTTTGAAAGATGACGGCATTGGCTACAGCGACTACGTGACCGAGTTGGTGCTGCTCCTCTTCATCAAAATGGAGTACGAAAACGCCGAAAGCGGCGTATTGCAAAAGCACAGGCTGCCCGACTACGCACGCTGGCCCGAGCTCACAAGCCGCAGCGGTTTGAACCTACTAAACCACTACCGCGAAGCCCTGCTTAAACTAAGCCTGAGCACCGACCATTTGATTGCGGCCATCTACTCTGATGCGCAAACCCGCCTCAAAGAACCTCGCCATTTGGAGTTGCTCATCAAAAGCTTGGACAGCATTGACTGGTTCAGCGCCCGCCAAGACGGCTTGGGGGATTTGTACGAAGGACTGCTGGAGAAAAACTCCACCGAGAGCAAAAGCGGCGCAGGCCAATACTTCACGCCACGTCCACTCATTGACACCATCGTGGAGGTCATCAAGCCCCAGCCTGGCGAAACTGTACAAGACCCTGCAGCAGGCACTGCTGGCTTCTTGATAGCGGCCGACCGATACATCAAAGATAAAACAGACAACCTGTATGACCTGAAAGAGAAAGACCGCCAATTCCAGCGAAATAAAGCTTTCCTCGGCATGGAGCTAGTACCCGGCACACGTCGCCTCGCGCTTATGAACTGTCTGCTGCACGGCATGGAAGGTGATGACGAAGGCGTGGTGCACTTGGGTAACACGCTGGGCAGCGCAGGAAGCAACTTGCCG
>CAZBJP010000092.1:0-6409 GCA_964492205.1 uncultured Sediminibacterium sp. | reverse complement strand
CATTTTCCAAACCATATCTTTATCTGCATTGCCATTACCTGTGATGGATTGCTTCACTTTTTTTGGTGCATATTCAGTGACAGGGGTATTGTAATGCATTGCTGCAGCTATGGCAACGCCCTGTGCTCTTCCTAATTTAAGCATACTCTGAACATTTTTACCAAAAAATGGTGCTTCGATGGCAAAATGAGCCGGATGATAGGTTTCCATTAATTCAATGATCTTCGCATGGATCATTTGCAAACGCGCATAAATATCTTTTTCTTTTGTCAATTTAAGCACGTCCATCATCATGATTTTAGGCTGATTACCACCTTGTAAAACAGCAAAACCGAGGATTTGTGTTCCTGGGTCGATACCTAAAATAATGGGTGTTTTTGACATAGTGATAAAGTTACAGATATCCCTTCAAAGTACGATCTTTACAAAATATGATTTCGAGTAAACTTAAGCTATTGCTTTCTCTTGGGAATAGATTGATTGGATTTATTTTATTTGTCATTTGTGCAATTGCTATTTACAACAAAGTATTGCAGAATGAAAATATAAATCAATATGGATCAGACTTAAAAATTCAATTGTTGAAAATTCATTGGGGGGCTTGGGTGTTGATGGGTTGTTTATTGATTATGAACTATACCATAGAAGCTTTCAAGTGGAAATTCGTGATCGCCGATACTAATCAATTTACAATTTTTCAAGCTTTAAGGGCCGTGTTGGTGGGGCAGGCTTTTTCGTTCTTCACGCCTGCAAGGTCGGGTGACTATGTAGGTAGAACCTTGTTTTTAGCACCAGGAACCAAATTGAAAGGGATTGCCCAAATGGCCTGGGCTTCATTTGCACAGATTTTGATGACTATTTGTTTTGGGAGCATTGCGTTATTTTGGAACCTGCCTTTTTTACCTTGGTTAAAATGGGTCGCGCCTTGGGGTGCAGTCATCGCCATATTATTATTTTTTTATAATCAAACTTTTAAAGGTTGGTTATCCAAATTAAATCTGTTGCAGATTGGTACTGGTTTAAAATGGAAGTTAATTGCCTTGGCTTTTTCGAGGTATCTTGTTTACTTGATGCAATACAATTGGGCGGCGCAAATGCTATCCATACCTGTGAACTGGATAGATTTGAGCATTGCCATCATGGCACTATTGTTTTTCCTAAGTATGATCCCTGCCATTAGTTTAACTGATTTGGTGATTCGTGGCCAATTGTTTTTATTATTGATGGCGCCATTTTACCAGAATGACATCCTTTTAATTGCATTGACAACATTGATCTGGATTGTTAATTTTTTAATTCCATCTATCTTAGGTGCAATTTTATTACTTGGTTTTAGATTTAAGCGATAAATTTATATGATATATACCCTAAGATGTTTTTATACCTATTTCAACTATGGATGGCCGCTTTTTTAGCTGTATTGCCTAAACAGTCAAAAGAGATATGCAGTCAATCTAATTCCTCTTTTAATGCAGGGGAAAAAATCACTTATACTATTTATTACAATGTAGTTGGATTATATGTAAATGCTGGTAATGCAGAATTTTCAGTGACTCCTACAAAATGGGAAGGGGAGTCTGCTTATGCCTTCACTGCGACTGGCACATCAAATCGTCGTTATGATTGGATCTTTAAGGTGCGGGATAAATATGAGTCAATAGTAGATGCGAAAACTTTAATGCCTTATTTTTTTAGCAGAAGTATTAATGAAGGATCATTCCATCAAAATCAATCCCTTGCTTTCAATCAAAAATCAAACGAGGTTACTAACAATAAAGGCGAAATGTTTAAATCTGCTGATTGTACTTTTGATGTGATAAGTGCTATTTATGCAGCAAGAAATTTGGATTTTAAAAATTTACAAGTGAATGAGAAAATATATTTAAATTTTTTCCTAGACAATGAATTGTTTCCTTCTTATTTTAAATATTTAGGTAAAGAAATAATCCGCACTAAATTCGGAAAATTCAAGGCCATAAAAATTGCCCCATTACTTGTCAAAGGGACGATATTTGAAGGAGGTGAACATATGACCATCTGGGTAACAGATGATGAAAACCATATTCCTATTCGCATAGAAACACCAATAATAGTAGGCACTATAAAAGTGGACATGAAAAGTTATGATAAATTAAGGCATCCTCTGAATTCTTTGATTGAACTAGACTAAGCAGTTAGTTGGTTTAAATCAAAACAATTTTTTGCTCTAATACCTTTTTCAGTCGCATGCACATTGCAGCATTCATTTATAGGGTCGTGTTCAAAAAATAAAGTATAGTGCTTGCTGCAGGCTTCATTTAAAAAAAGTTCCTTTTCATTCAATGTAAAGAGTGGTTGCATATCATAGCCCATGACGAAAGGAATAGGCAAATGACCAACTGATGGTAATAAGTCCGCCATAAATACAATCTGATGTTGCCCAAACTGAATTTTTGGCAAAAGCATTCCCTGGGTATGCCCATTGACAACAATACAAGTTATATTTTCTAGAAAATGAATTTCTTGTAAAGTAGTATCGCTCTTGAAAGGTGGGATATCAATTAATTTCAATTGACCACTTTCCTGAAGTGGCATAATATTTTCCTTTAAGAAGCTTGCTTTCTCCCTTCTGTTAGGATGGATGGCTGTCTCCCAATGTGGCGCACTTACCCAATAAGTTGCATTGGGTAAAGCTAATTTCAATTCCCCATTTTCTAATTTCACTGCACCACCAACATGGTCAAAGTGAAGGTGTGTTAAGAGCACGTCTGTGATGTCATTTGTTGTGAAACCATGCATTGCCAAGCATTCGGCGATTGACTTGGTTTCACTTGGTTGATAATGACTAAAAAATTTTGCATCTTGCTTATTACCCATGCCAGTGTCGATTAAAATTTTACGATCACCAGTAACTATCAATAAACATCTAAGGGCCCAAGAACATAGGTTGTCATTGTCTGCTGGATTGGTTTTTTGCCAAATAGATTTTGGGACCACACCAAACATCGCACCGCCGTCTAATTTAAAATTGCCTGTATGAAGACTATAAATTTGCATGCTTATTTTTTAAAGATGTTCTGAATAACAAAATTAAACCAATGATGAAAAATACACACAATCCTAGTACTGCATTTTTTTGTGAGCCTGTTAATTCAATAATAAAACCAAAACTAAACATGCCAATCACGATAGCCACTTTTTCAGTTACATCATAGAAACTAAAAAAAGAAGCTGTGTCATAGGTAGCTGGCATCAATTTTGCATAAGTGCTTCTACTCACAGACTGAATGCCTCCCATTACAAACCCTACCAAAGTAGCTAAACAATAAAATTCAGTCACTCCATTCCGAGGTATATTATAGCCTATAATACAAATCAGGATCCATACGCTAACTGCGAGCATTAAGGTTTTAAAATTGCCTAATGTGCTAGCCATTTTACCCATTAATAAGGCACCAGGAATGGCAACTAGTTGAATGATTAAAATGGCGATGATTAAATTGGTGGTTGGGATATTCAATTCACTTTTCCCATACAATGTAGCTGCAAGCATGACTGTTTGTACGCCCATGTTATAAAAGAAAAAAGCACCTAAAAAATTATCTAAAACAGGTAAATGAGTCAATTGCTTCCATACTTTATGAAGCTCTTTATAACCGCCAACAAAAACATTGTCTGTTTCTCCATTTTTTACTACTCTTAAGCTAGTTGGTAACCTAGCAATAGACCATTGTCCAAATCCAAACCACCAGATGCCTGCCAATAAAAAGGAAATTTGAGATGCCTTGCCAACTGTGATGCCAAATAAGTCAGGTTTTAAGACAAATACAAAACAAATGATTTGTAATAATACAGATCCAAAATAACCCATAGTAAACCCTTTAGCACTGATACGATCACGGTCTTCGGGTGCTGCAATTTCTGGAAGATATGAATTGTAAAAAACTAAACTTCCCCAGAAGCCAATACATGCGATAATGACAGAAATTAATCCAGTTTCAATATGCTCCGCATCAAAAAAATATAAACTACAACATGCCAAACTTCCCATAGTGCAGAAAAATTGGAGAAACTTTTTTTTATTTCCACGATAATCTGCTATTGAAGAAAGGATAGGAGACATGATAGCTACTATAATAAATGCAAGTGCCAATGCATAATTATACAAAGCAGTATTGATAAATTCAAATGGACCTATCTTTACTTTATCAATCAAGGTTTGATCGTTGCCGTCACTAGTGACAGCTTCATAGAAGGCTGGGAAAATGGTTGATGTGATGACTAAACTATAAACGCTATTAGCCCAGTCGTACATCGCCCAACTATGGATCACTTTTTTAGAAGCTGTTTGCATTTTCCAAGGGGTTTGCTCCCAAAATACGAATAAATGCTAATCTATCTTTAATTCCCTTAGGCTTTTTGTAGTAAGAGCCAGGTAATCATAAATACGCCAAGGGCAATTCGGTACCAACCAAAAAGAGAGAAGCCTCTTTTTTGTACAAACTGAATAAAGAATTTGACACTTAGTAGTGCTACAAAAAAAGCAACTAGTCCACCAAGGAGTAAGTTCATAAGGTTATCAGACACAAATACTTCTGGATGATCTTGATATACATCAAGTGTACTTTTTGCGGATGCGGCAAGCATGGTTGGCACAGCTAAAAAAAATGAAAATTCTGCAGCAGTTTGTTTACTTAATTTCTGACTTAATCCTCCAATGATCGTGGCCGCACTTCTACTTAGTCCAGGCATTACAATGGCTAATACTTGGAAACAACCTACCCAAAATGCTTGTTTAAATTGAATAGGCTTGTGGTCATTAGAGTCTACTTGTTTTTTGAAATAACGGTCTATAAAAATTAAGGCTATTCCACCAAGAACCATGACGGAGGCAATTACCCATAAATTATCCAAGACTGCATCAATGTACTTTTTCAGTAAGGCGCCAAATACCAAGGCAGGCAACACAGCTATCAAAAGCTTTAAATAAAAACGATAATCTTTAAAATTAAAAAATGTTTTACGATAGATTACTACAACTGAAAGAATAGCTGCAAATTGAATCACGATTTCATACAGGTCAACAAATGGACCATCCTCAATACCTAAGAAAGGATTGGCAAATTTCATATGTGCAGTACTTGATATAGGCAAGAACTCAGTGATACCTTCAATGATTGCTATTAAAATTGTTTGTATTGTATTCATAATTTGGATTAAAAAAAGAGCGATGCAAGCATCGCTCTAAAAAGGTATAATTAGTTTTATGCTTTTTTAAACAACGCATATATTTCTACAATAAAGCCTGTAATAATACATAGCGGAGCTAGAGTGATACGTCTAAAACTATAGACTTCATGTTCGTTGAATACGTTTGGATCGGCACTCTTGCCCCCAGCCATTAACAACATGCCAACAATGATTAAAACAGCACCAATTAACATCCAAGTATAATTTGATTTGCCAAATAGGTCTAAAGAACGTTTTGTATTTTTTTGACTCATAATAAATTGATTAATAAAGTTCGTCTAATTTCATTTTTAAATATTTCACCACGCTTCTGTAAGTGCTTAATACGGAAATGCCTACACCAATGATGATTAAGCCTCCGAAAAGTAATAAACTATTACCTATGCCTTGTAGGGTTTGTAATTGTGGGAATTGTGCACTTGCCCATTGAATTAAGCCAAATAATAAAAAAATGGCAATCAAAGCGCTTATTAAACCATTTAATAAGGCACGAATCACTAGTGGTTTTGAAATAAAATTTCTAGTAGCACCCACCATTTGCATCGTCTTAATTAAGAATCGATTACTAAACATGGCTAATCGAATGGTGTTATCAATACTAATAATAACAATAGTACATAAAATAATCGACATCACTAAAAAGATTAACCCCACTTTTGTAGCACGTTCATTTAAATTGGTAACTAAGCTTTTAGGATATTGAATATCTGCCACATCCTCTTTAAATGTTGCGGCGATACTGTTGCTGATTTTGGATAAGCTATCTGGGTTAACATAATCAGCCTTAGCAAAAAAATCAATGCTTTCTGGCAATGGGTTGACATCTAAAATCTTAGACCAGTCTTCATTGTTTTCCTTATTCCAAATATTTTTTGCTTTTTCTTTATCAACGTATTCAACGTTTTTGGCGTAAGGTGCTGCGGCTATAAAGGCCTGAATTTTACCCACTGTATTTTTGTCAGAAGTCCTTAAATAAACACTGATTCTAATATCCTCTTTAAAATTGTCTCCAATTGCATGAAGGTTTAAAAAAAACCAGCCCATGATCCCCATAATAAACAACACAATGGCCACCCCAATGATGCTGTAGATATAGTTTGGTTTACTCCTTTTTAAAGTGCCATTTCCGGATACTGCCATAGCATTAAAATTTTACTTGTTCGCTCTGCAAATGTAGGGT
>CAZBJP010000091.1:0-6424 GCA_964492205.1 uncultured Sediminibacterium sp. | reverse complement strand
TGCCACGTTTTGCGGGTTGGTGGGGACACAATAAAGAACGCCGTTTTAAAATGGAACCTCATTTTGATCCTATTCAAGGGGCTGATGGTTGGCAAATCAGTAATTTACCTGTTTTGTCTTTAGCACCTTATTTGGCTTCGGTGGAACTCTTTGCCGAAATAGGAATGACCAGCTTAATAGCAAAAAGGAATACAATCACCGCCTACTTAGAATTTGTTTTACACGAAATTGACCTTGAGGTTAAAGGTAATTTTGAAATTATTACCCCTTCTAATCCAGCGGAAAGAGGGTGTCAACTTTCGGTTTTTCTGCATGGAGAAGGCCGAAGTTTATTTGATTATTTAATGAAAAACGGAGTGATAATCGATTGGCGCGAACCGAATGTGATTCGACTCGCACCCGTTCCTTTATATACTTCTTTTGAGGATATCTATCGTTTTGGACAAATTTTAAAAAGCGGAATATTGAATAAATAAAGCTATTGTTGTCTGACAAAAAGGATTTTGTAAATATATTATTTAGAGTTATCCACAATTTGTTTTTCTAACCAATAAATTCACATTTACTATATTCTTGATATTTGCCACTGATTTAACGGATTATACTGATTAACGCAGATAAAATCTGTGAAATACGTGGCTAAAAAAATGACTAAATTTAGTTTGATCTTTATCGTACTTAAAAAAATGATTTTGTAGGTTGGTCTTTTCTAGCATATTGAAAACGATCGACGAGTTTGGGCAAACAATAGCCATCTAAACCATTTACAGTAACTACTTTTCCTTTGTCTAGTTGTAACCAGCCGTCTTCGTGTTGTAATTCTTCGTCAAAAAACAACCGCTCAATAGAAGCAATAATATGAATGGTGTCGTTTTCTTGAATGTAATATTCATTTACATATTTGCAGTATAATTGTACAGGACTTCCTTTTACAAAGGGAGTTGCAATACCGTTTTTGTATTCTTCTTCCAGATTGGTTTTGTCAAACTCAGAAACACCTAAATCATAATTTGCTGAGGTATGATGTGCGTCTTTAATCATATCGACGGTTACATGATTGATACTGAAGTAGCCCGTTTCTTTGATGTTTTTGTAAGTATCTCTAGGAACAGTTGTCGGTCGCATAATAAATCCAATCAATGCTGGGTCACTCCCAAGGTGAGTTACACTACTAAAAATAGCAACATTAGAATGCCCATCAATTGAACTAGTAGCAATTAAATTCGTCGATTTGTATCCCGTACACGAATTAATTAAATTCAAGCGAGGGACTTTGTCCATTGCGGTAATGGTTTCTTTTGAAATGTCTTTCATTGGATTGGTTTTAAACAAAGATACTTTTTGTTTAATTAAAAATGATATATTGTTAAACAAAATTACAATAATTGAATTATAACTAAGTAGTAATTGTAGATTATTCTGCTATATTTGTTTATCAAATCCATTTACAGATGAAAATAGTTAAAAAAGTACTGGTTGTAATTGTTTCAATTTTGGCACTCCTAATTTTGGCATTAGTTGGATATGCCTTTTATTCCAAACCCAAATACGAAGGGGAATTACCGCTGAAAAACATTCAAAAAGAAACAACAGTTTACTTTGATGAATTTGGTGTGCCTCATATTTATGCTGAAAACACTGTCGATGCTATGGAAGCCTTGGGTTATGTTCATGCTCAAGATCGCTTGTGGCAAATGGAGTTGATGCGCCGAATTGCACCGGGACGTTTGTCTGAAATTTTTGGTTCGGTGGCGTTAAAAAATGATAAATTCTTTGCTGGATTAGGAATTGAAGAAGCTTCGGCTAAAGCCATTGCTCAATTGGATAAGAATAGTCCAAGTTACAAATTAACTCAAGCGTATTTGGATGGGATTAATCAATATTTAGAAGAAGGAAAAACACCTGTTGAGTTTCAGTTACTGGGCATCCAAAAGCAAAAATTTGAGATAAAAGATGTGTACAATATTTTTGGGTATATGGCATTTAGTTTTGCTATGGCACAAAAATCAGATCCTTTGATGACGGATTTGCGCAATAAATACGGCATGGAGTATTTAAAAGATTTTGGTTTGGAAAGCGAATTCAATACCACTAAAATCAAGAATGCTAAGGAGAATGTTCAGGAATATTCGGCTATTGCCAAATCAGTAGCTACTTTGTTAGACCAATCGCCAATTCCGCCATTCATTGGTAGTAATAGTTGGGTCATTGCTCCTCAAAAGACTAAGAACGGTAAAGTGATTTTTGCGAATGATCCTCACATTGGATTTTCACAACCTGGAACTTGGTATGAAGCACATTTGGTAACGCCTGGTTATGAAATGTATGGCTGTTATTTGGCAGGAACTCCTTTTCCGTTATTAGGTCATAATCATCAACATGCCTACGGATTGACGATGTTTGAAAATGACGATATTGATTTGTACCAAGAAGAAAATAGTGCGACAGACGCTACAAAATACAAAACTCCTACAGGATTGAGTGCCTATGAAACAAGAACTAAAACAATTAAGGTTAAAGATACTTCAGATGTGGTGATGAATGTTAAAGTAAGTCGCCACGGACCTATTGTGAATGATTTGATTGATGGTTTGCAAAAGGACAAACCCGTAGCCCTGTCGTGGATTTATACCCAACAACCTATTTTAATTTTGGATGCGGTGTATGCCCTTTCGCACGCAAAAGATAAAGCCGATTTTCAAAAAGGGGTGGGACTCATAGCTGCTCCCGGATTGAATGTGATGTATGGAGATGCCAAAGGCAATGTAGCTTGGTGGGCAACCGGAAAATTATACAAACACAATGCGGGTGTGAATCCTAATTTTATTTTGGATGGAGCTAGTGTCAAAGATGATATTAAAGAATATTTGGATTTCTCCAAAAATCCTTCATCAGTCAATCCAAAATGGAATTATGTGTATTCGGCTAATAACCAACCCGAAGCGATTGACGGATTTTTATATCCAGGCTATTATTTACCCGAAGATAGAGCCAAGCGAATTGTACAATTGTTAGATTCAAAATCCAATTGGGATAAAGAATCAGCCAGTAAAATGATTTTTGACAATACATCTTCAGTGGCTCCATCCGTGGTTCAAAATTTAACGGCTGCATTAGATAAAAACGCTCTTTCTAATACCGAAAAAGAAGCTCTTGCTGTGCTGAAAAATTGGAAAGGTTCTAGTAATTTAGAAGAAGTAGCACCAACGATTTATAATAAATGGATTTATAACTATCTTAAAAACACCTTTCAAGATGAAATGGGCGAGGCAGGTTTCAAACAGTTTTTAGGAACCCATATTATGAAACAAGTGGTAGCGAGACAAGTAGTTAACAACAACTCGCTTTGGTGGGATAATATTGCAACAAAAAATCAAAAAGAAACTCGAGTACAAATTATAACAAAGTCTTTTAAAGAAGCAATTACTGCTTTAGAAGATCAATTAGGGAAATCAATTACTGCTTGGACTTGGAACAAAGTACATACGGTAGAACACCAACATCCTTTAGGGAAAGTGAATGCATTGAAACCGTTTTTTAATGTAGGCCCGTTTGAAGTTTCTGGTTCAATGGAAGTGATTAATAATTTGTTTTTTGATTTTACAGAAGATGGTATTTATAATGTAAAAGGAGGACCTTCAACCAGACGAATTATTGATTTTTCGGATATTGAAAACAGTTGGAGTATTCTGCCAACAGGTCAATCTGGAAATCCAATGAGTCCGCATTACAAGGATCAAGCCGAAATGTACAACACAGGGAAGTTCAGAAAAATGAAATTGAACAAAGCGGAAATTGTTAGGACTTCAACAAAATTGGTTTTTATTCCTAATAAAAAGTAAACGATACTAAAGAGGCTATTGCAATAAATGAGTAATTTTGCCTAACTTTTATAAAAAATTGATGCAGACTCCCCAAAAAATTGCAATCGTTGGCTCCGGATTAGTAGGTTCATTATTGGCTATCTATTTGCGTAAAGCAGGTCATACCGTTCATATTTATGATAGAAGTCCAGATATTCGACAAATTGAATTTTCGGGGCGTTCCATTAATCTAGCCATGTCCAATCGAGGTTGGAAAGCTTTAGACGGAGTAGGAGTGGGTGATGCTGTTCGTGAAATTGCCATTCCCATGGATAAGCGCGCGATACATTTGGTGGATAAACTCAATTTTCAACCTTATGGTCAAGAAGGAGAAGCCATATATTCTATTTCAAGGGGGCTTTTGAATCGGAAAATGATTGATTTAGCCGAAGCTACTGGAGCCGAATTCTTTTTTGAACAACGCATTTGGGATGTTACGCTTGCCGATGCCACTTTGCATATTGGCGAAACTGAGCGTGGTGCTTGGGAAGAAAAAAAATACGACATGGTTTTTGGTGCGGATGGTGCTTTTTCTCGAATTCGCCATCGCATGCAACGCCAGAGTATGTTCGATTATTCGCAAGAATTTTTAAAAATTGGCTACAAAGAATTGAATATTCCCGCTAATTCAGATGGGACTCATAAATTAGATCCGAATTCATTCCATATTTGGCCTCGTGGCGAGTACATGTTGATTGCATTGCCTAATTTAGATGGAAGTTTTACTTGTACTTTATTTATGCCTTTTGAGGGAGAAAATTCCTTAGAAGAATTGAAAGATATCAAGTTGGTAGAAGCCTTTTTTGCTAAAAACTTCCCTGATGCGACTGACGTAATTCCAAAGTTAGCCGAAGATTTTTTTAAAAATCCAACCAGTACGTTAGTGACAATGAAGTGTTTTCCTTGGGCGTATGAAGATAAGATTGCATTAATTGGCGATGCTTGTCATGCGATTGTTCCATTTTACGGACAAGGTATGAATGCTGGTTTCGAAGATATTTCTATCTTAAATGAAATGATGCAATTATACGGAGACGATTGGAAAACCGTTCTTTCGGAATACCAAAAATCAAGAAAACCGAATGCCGATGCCATTGCCGAATTATCCTATCGCAATTTCATTGAGATGAGTACTAAAACGGCTGATGAAAAATTCTTATTGCAAAAGAAAATCGAAAAAGTGTTTTCAGATAAACATCCAGACTTATGGATTCCATTATATAGTAGAGTAACCTTTAGTGATCGACCTTATGCCGAAGCTTTAGCTATTGGCGATGCCCAAAATGCTATCATGGAAGAGGTTTTAAAAATGCCTAACATTGATAAAAATTGGGATTCTGCAGAGGTGGAACACAAAATATTGGAATTACTTCAACTGAAATAAATATTAATCTTCTCGGTGTACTTTCGTAAAATCAAATGCAGGAGTGCAAATAGCAAGGTATTCACAAGGTGTTTCAAACTGATTGGAATATTGAACCCTTGTATTTTTATTAATTTTAATAGATTGTCCTGCTTCTAACACAATTACTTCGTCTTCAATAATAAATTGTTTCTTTCCGCTAATGATATAGGTGTACTCTTCAAACTCTGGCGTTTGAAAAGGTTCACTCCATCCTGCGGGAGCTATCATGTGTGCAATAGAGATGGCTGGATTATTGGTACTTGCCAATCCGTGATGTTCTTCAATAAGTTTTCCGTCAGTTGTAGGAACAACAAATGGGCTTTTTTGTAAAGTGTATTTTTTCATTATTTTTTGAATATAAAATAGACGGCTAAAAGTAAAAAACAAAATCCAATAACATGATTCCATTTAAAGGTTTCATTTTTGAAAAAGGCCAAACTAAAAATCACAAACGTTACTAATGTAATTACTTCTTGAATTACTTTAAGTTGTAATAACGAGAAAGGACCTCCATTTTCTCGAAATCCGATTCGGTTAGCGGGAACCTGAAAAAAGTATTCAAATAAAGCCAGTCCCCAACTTATAAATATAATGGATAATAAACCAGCATTTTCAAACCATTTCAGTTCTTTAAATTTAAGATGCCCGTACCAAGCTAAAGTCATAAAGAGATTGGATAAAATCAATAGACCAATACTAATAAATCCTTTCATAAAGTTATTTTAGAGTTGCAAACATATTAAATCTAATGTAAATAATTAGGTTGAAGAATTAGAATTGGATTGTGTCAATGGAATTTTGATTTCATACTTAATTGTTTATTCTGGTAGTGATTTTAGTACGGCTCTTTCGTGATAATAATGAGTAGTTCGTACTTGTCTGTTTTGAGCTAGTTAGTCGTTTTTTATAGTAACTACATCGTTTTTTGTAAAAAAATAAATATTTTATATCCAAAATTTTTTTCTACTTATATTGATAAATTATATAAATATAAGGGTTGTTAGTGTGTTTTTAGTACTAAACAATCGATTTCGTTATGTATTTTTTATTAAATGAAAAAAAATCAAAAAGAAATACAATTGCTTCAGCTAAAATTAACATTAATTAAATTAAAAAAAGTTTTTTTATTTAAACTAAAAATATAAATTTGCTCCAC
>CAZBJP010000090.1:0-6450 GCA_964492205.1 uncultured Sediminibacterium sp. | reverse complement strand
TAACGCTATTCGTGATTTAAAGACAATAGAAGAACAAAAAGCTTACGACGAGAAGTTACCAACTATCGTTTCTCAAATTGATAAATTGGCAAAGCGTGGAATCATCCACAAAAACAAAGCAGCAAATTTAAAGAGTAAGCTAGCCAAGCATGTTGCTGTAAAGCAAGTGGCTAAAAAGAAGTAATTAATTTCGCTACTTTAAGCGTCAAGAATTTATATAAATCCTGCCTTTTGGGGCGGGATTTTTTTTGTCCCCCACCCGATGTGAAATACTCCCTTTCATAGAGATACATTTTCCATGTATCTTCGCGCTATGACTGAAAAAATTATTATCCTCGATTTTGGTAGCCAGTATACACAGTTAATAGCTCGTGCAGTTAGAGAATCCAATGTTTATTGCGAAATTCAACCCTTCCATACTGCTATAAAGTTTGATGAAAGCCTAAAAGGGGTCATTTTAAGTGGCTCCCCAGCTAGTGTTAACGAAGAGGAAGCGCCGAATGTGGACATTCAAGCTATTTTAGCTAAATTACCACTATTAACAATCTGTTATGGTGCTCAATTGAGTGCTAAGAACTTTGGTGGCAAAGTTGAAAAGTCCAATAAACGTGAATACGGTCGTGCGCAATTACGTATTCAGAAAGAAGACATCATTTTCAAAAATATACCAGATAATAGCCAAGTATGGATGAGCCATAGTGATTCCATTACCGCACTACCCGATAATTTTGAATTATTAGCTGATACAGATAGTATCCCAGTAGCAGGATTTAGAAAAAAGGCAGATCAAGGCCATAGCTTACATGGATTCCAATTTCACCCAGAAGTCTATCATTCTACTGAGGGTAAGACCATGATTCGCAATTTCTTAGTAGAGATTTGTGGATGTAGCCAAAATTGGACCCCTGCATCTTTTGTGAATGAAACGGTAGCACAATTAAAAGAGCAGATTGGGGATGGTCATGTAATCATGGCTTTAAGTGGTGGTGTGGATAGTACGGTTGCAGCTACCTTAATTCACAAAGCTATTGGCAATCGCCTCCATGGTATTTTTGTAGACAATGGCGTTTTGAGAAAAGACGAGTTCCAACAGGTATTAGATATGTACCATAATATTGGATTAAATGTAAAAGGCATTGATGCTAAAAATATGTTCTATGATGCTCTAGCAGGCAAATCTGACCCAGAAGAAAAGCGTAAAATTATCGGAAAACTATTTATAGATATATTTCAAATAGAAGCATCTAAAATGTTGGAAGCCAAGTTTTTAGGACAAGGTACAATTTATCCAGATGTGATTGAAAGTGTAAGCGTACATGGGCCATCTCAAACTATTAAATCACACCATAATGTAGGCGGTTTGCCTGACACTTTACACCTTAAATTAGTAGAACCTTTAAGAAGCTTATTTAAAGATGAAGTGCGTAAAGTTGGTCTTGAACTAGGCATTCCAGCAGACATGATTCAAAGACATCCCTTTCCTGGACCAGGGCTGGCCATTCGTATTTTAGGAGAAATTACCCCAGAAAAAGTGGATTTACTACAAAGAGCAGATGCTATATATATCAATGGACTGAAAGAATTTGGATTATACGATAAAGTATGGCAGGCGGGCACTATACTTTTACCAGTTAAAAGTGTGGGTGTAATGGGCGACGAGCGTACTTATGAATTCACAGTGGCACTTAGAGCAGTGACTTCAGTTGATGGTATGACCGCAGACTGGGCACACTTACCTTATGAGTTCCTTGCACACATAAGCAATTCAATCATCAACCAAGTAAGAGGAATAAACAGAGTTGTATATGATATTAGCAGTAAACCACCTGCAACAATTGAGTGGGAATAACTAATTTTTAGAAGTTTATAGCTTTTTATTTAATTTCAATAAAACAGCTTATTTCATTAAATATCAATGAAATAAGCTGTTTTAGTTTAGATAATTCTGATAAGGCTTTACCCTACATATAATGGGTAAAATACCGACTTTTAGTTCAATTTCTTTTGTATAGACGTGATTTGATCCTGTAAAGTATTTACAACACCAGCCAATTGATCCACATTCCACATAGGCTGAGTCCCAGCCTTATGTATAATGTATACAGCCTTCCAAACCTCAACAATATCATTCGTATTTACTTGATATGGCTCGTATAAAGGATTGTCACTCAATAAAGTAAGTCTATCTCCAACTGAATCACTTGATCGGTCATCATTCGTAATAATGCGCTTATATACCACACCATCTGTATTTGAAATGACAATATAAGTATTGCTACTTTTTACGTCTTTAAGACTAGCAACACGCTCACCAACTATTACACTACCACTTGGAGTTGGTAACATACTATCTCCAACAATCTCAAATGCACGATATTCTCCTGGTGCCAACATCGGCAAAGTGAAGGTATTTAGCTCATCAATAAATTCAGGGTCAGCATATCCTGCTAAATAACCTGCTGCTGCTTTCACTGGAACAAATGATACGATCGCCGCACTATTTGAACGATCCGATTTAAGTGAACGACGGCGCTCCAAATAAGAGCCCCCCATATTGTAACCTTGGTTCAAATCAAATTCCTCCATTTGAGACAGATCTTGGAATAAGAAAACTTCAAGGCTTATATTAAATAAAGCACAAATGGCTTCCTGTACTTCTAATCTTGGTTCTGCCCTGCCTTCCTCATAAGCGCCTACTAAGGAACGCTTGATTTGAAGTTGGTTGGCTAACTCCTCTTGAGTCCAATCACGTTGCTTTCTGATGAATTTTAAATTCTTTCCTGCGTATGACATAACTAATTATTTTAGTGCAATTTACTAATTATTTTAGTTTTTCCAAATTATTTTAGCAATTTCTTTTTTTTGAAAGGATTATGCCTTCTTGGTAACTTGCAGTATGGCTAAAATAAAAAAGGACCTACCCGTGATTTTGATCACGAATGACGACAGTATCACCGCACCGGGAATACATGCATTAGTTAAAGCTGTAAAAGGCTTGGGTAAAATAGTGGTAGTTGCTCCAGATAAACCTCAAAGTGGGATGGGCCATGCGATAACTCTTGGTCAGCACCTTAGATTAACTAAAGTGCATTGGCATGACGACCCAAATGTTGATGCCTATTCTTGTAGTGGCACCCCAGTTGACTGTGTTAAATTGGCTGTAGATAAAGTCTTGCACCGTAAACCGACTATCTGCTTAAGTGGTATCAACCACGGTGCAAATCATTCTATTAATGTCATTTATTCTGGTACTATGTCGGCTGCATTGGAAGCCTCAATCGAAAGCATCCCTAGTATTGGCTTTAGTTTATTGGACCTAAGCATTGAGGCAGACTTTTCTGCAGCCGCTCATTATGCTCGTATCATTGTGGAACACGTTATAGGAGATAAAAAATTAGATAAGCATCTATGTTTGAATGTAAATATTCCTAAAGTAGAGACAAAGATGATCAAGGGCATTAAAATGTGCAAACAGTCTTACGCAAAATATGATGAAAAATTTGTAGAGCGCACTGACCCACATGGTAAAAAATATTATTGGCTTACAGGCGAATTCGTGAACTTTGATAAATCTAAAGACACCGATGTTTGGGCACTAAAAAATAACTATGTAAGCGTGGTTCCGGTTCAGTTTGACCTGACCAACCATTCTTTAAAAACGCAATTAAGTAAAAAATGGAAATGGTAAGCAGATGCAATTAGAGAAAGATAACTACATGGTTGGTGTATTGATTGGTTTAGCACTTCCCTTTTTGGGCTTTGTTGGATTCTATCAATGGAAATTTAGTATGGTACCTGTACAAACTTTTTTAGATTTATTGGCTAGTCAAAAATCTATTTTATCCGCCATGATAAGTGTGTCGCTTTTATTAAATGCTGCTGCATTAACTTTCTTTTTCCAAAAACAAATTGACAAGACAGCGAAAGGCATATTTTTTACCACATGTATTTATGCAATAGCCGCTATTGCAGCAAAATGGTTTTTATAAATGAAATATTACATCATTGCTGGCGAAGCTAGCGGCGACTTACACGGATCCAATTTGATCAATGCCATTTATAAACTTGACCATGCTGCTCAAATTCAATGCTGGGGCGGCGACCTCATGCAAAAAGCGGGTGGAAAGCTTGTTAAACATTATCGAAGTTTAGCTTTTATGGGCTTTGTAGAAGTACTTTTAAATTTGCGCACTATCCTAGCAAATATTGCCTTCTGTAAAAAAGATATCACTACATTTGAGCCCGACATAATTATCTGTATAGATTACCCTGGTTTTAATTTACGTATTGCCAAATGGGCTAAATCAAAGGGCATAAAAGTGGTTTATTTTATAGCTCCGCAAGTATGGGCATGGAAAGAGAATAGGGTACCCGCAATGCAGCAATCAATTGACCGCTTATTATGCATCCTTCCATTTGAAAAAAAATATTTTAAAGAGCGTTGGAATTGGGAAGTAGATTATATTGGACATCCTTTAATGGAAGTGATTAATGCACTTGAACCCTTACCACATCCCCTACCTCAATTACAGCATCAATCATTGATTGCATTGTTACCTGGCAGTCGACAACAAGAAATTCAGAAAAAATTACCTATAATGCTTTCGCTTGCCAAGGAATTTCCAATGGAACATTTTGTTGTTGCACAAGCACCTGGCATTGATTCAGATTGGTTCAATACATTCATCCCAAACCTACCAAATGTACATGTAGTAGCAGCAAATACCTATGCTATATTACAACATAGCAAAGCTGCATTGGTCACGAGCGGGACCGCTACATTAGAAACTGCATTATTAAACGTACCAGAAATTGTTTGTTATAAAGGCAACCCCATTACATTAGCATTAGCTAAGCATTTTGTCAAAATTAAATTTATCTCCTTGGTGAATTTAATCATGGACAAAGAAGTGGTGAAGGAATTAATTCAAGACGAATTAACCACAAAAAATTTATCAATCGAATTAAAAAAATTATTAGAGGACCCTGAAAAGCAAGCAGCTATTAAAGCAGATTATAGCGCACTAAAACAGACGTTGACCACTGGAAAAAAAGCCACTGATGTTGCTGCGGGTATTATTCAAGAGGTATTGAATAAAAAATAAACATGCGTTAGATACGAGTCTACTTTATTTAAAAAGCGGCAGAATAAAAACGCGGAATAAAGTAAACAGGATTGCAAAAATAAAAACTAACAAAGAAATACGATTCATGCCATGCATATACTTCATCCACTGCGTTCTTGGTTGATTTGGATCTTTTTTCTTAATGAATAAGTACTCGCCGAATTGTCTTAAAATACCCATAGTATATAAATTATAATAGTAAAAGTAAGATAAATAGTTTATGCATGATTGTTTAACCATGCTTTTAAATGTGTTGTGATTTGTACTGTTTCTATGATGAATCCATCATGTCCATACAAAGAATCTATTGCTACCAATGTAGCGTGCGGCATATGTGTTTTCATGAACTTTTGTTCGTCCAATGGACATAAAATATCACTATTAATACCAATAATTAATGTAGGTATTTGTATTGACGCCAATGTGGCCATTAAATTTCCACCACGTTTTCTTGCAAGGTGATGACTATCCATAGACTTTGTCAACAACCAATAACTATAAGCATTGAATCGCTTTACTAATTTATCTCCTTGGTAATTGATATACGATGATGCTTTAAAATCATCAATTTTTTCTGGATCAGAATCGGTTTGTTTTTCTTGATAGATGCCATAGTTACGATAAGTCAACATACCAATCGCTCTTGCTGCTTTTAATCCTTTAGCACCCGCATTTGGCTTGGCTTCCTTCCAAGTGCAATCAGCTTCTATTGCCAGTCTTTGTGCTGTGTGTACAGCCACACCCCATGCACTTTCTGACGGAGAAGTTGCAATCAAAAACATTTTTTGAATCACAGCGGGTTCCATCACAGCCCATTCTAAGGCTTGATATCCACCCATGCTACCACCTAATAGAAGGTCTATTTTTTCAATACCTAAATGTTGTCTTAAAAGGATATGAGCCCTTACCATATCACGTATAGTAATCGTTGGAAATTGATCAAATCGAATAGATGCATCTAAATCATCTAAACTTAAAGGACCAGTAGATCCATAACAAGAACCAATAATATTGGCACACACAATAAAATAATCGTCTGGATTAATGAAAGCTCCTTCGCCAACAAATCCCTTCCACCAGTCGGCCACATCAGAGTTAGCAGTTAGTGCGTGACAAATCCATGCCACTTTTTTTCCAGGCGTATATTCTCCATAATAATGATAGGCTATTTTAAGCTTAGGTAAACTAATACCGCATTCAAGGGTAAAGGGCTGATGATATTTATAAATGACTGGGTCCATTTTATCGCTTTCTTGTGCCAACTAAGTGGCTATTTGAATTACCTTTGCAAAGGTACAATATTTATAATTCCTATTCACGAACC
>CAZBJP010000089.1:0-6470 GCA_964492205.1 uncultured Sediminibacterium sp. | reverse complement strand
GAGGGTGCAAAGGTACGCCGTTTACAGTCCTAAAAAAAACAATTGGGAAAAAAGGCATGTTATGCTTTAAATGCGAATGTATATATTAAATTTATATAATATATAACCTAATAGCCAGCAAACCAACATGTAGCAAATAGAGAATGCTAGAGAGCCCCAATAAAGGTTCATATTTGCAAAGCCTTGAAGGTAAACCCAATCAAATAGGCTAATATTATTGCCTGGCCCCTTCAGTAAATTCATTGAAATGACAAAAATTTCAGAAAAAAGGTAGATAGCTAAAGGGTTTTTGCCAAAAATTTCGAAGAATTTAGCAAATTGGTGTTGTCGGTGCAATTCCACCCTATAAATGATGGTCCCAAGGATAATCATATCCAAGCCGACAGTTAATACCACATAAGAGCTGGTCCAAATTTTTTTATTTATAGGGAATTGATAATTCCACATAAAGGCTAAAAACACAAACCCAGCACCCCACATAAAAAGATGCGTTAATCCTTCATAAGATTTTCCACTCGTACGAACCACATTTCCAACAATATATCCCACCAACACATTCACTATGGCTGGCAAGGTACTGAGCAGTCCTTCCGGATCAAAAGCAATGCCCTCTCCTTGGTACAAATGGTTAGGGCCTAATAAATATAGATCTAACCTTAGCACCGCATTACCTGTTAAACTATATGGATCGTTCGACTGACCATAATGATATGCGATATACCAGTAAGCCAATAAAATAACTGCTGTTAAAATCTTTACCACACGCTCATGCATAAAATGTGCAATCAACGCTGCAAAGCCATAAGCCAAAGCAATACGTTGCAATACACCAAAGATTCTTGTATTTTCTAATGCGCCAGTAAATGGGAACCAATACAATAGAAACCCTAGTGCAAATATGATAAGGGTACGCTTTATGATGGTGTATAATACTTTGGCTCGTCCTGCTTTTTCTAAATTAGGTAGCACAAAACTTAATGAATTACCCACTGCAAAAAGAAAAGAAGGAAAAACTAAATCTGTTGGTGTAAAGCCATGCCAATTCGCATGCATAAAGGGTGCAAAAGTATGTAAGTCATCACCTGGCGTATTGACAATAATCATTAAACATATTGTCATGCCACGAAACACATCCAACGATAGAAACCTTTCTTTTGTCATAGCAGCAATTTAGTTGTTTAAGGTAAGCAAAATATTTTTTTAAGGCTATCAAAATACCTAGCTTTAAATAAATATGTCCTTATGCGTCTGTTAAAAATAGTCATTCTTTCCATTCTTGCTTTAGTTGGTATTTATTTTTTAGGTCCAAAGCCTCCTACACCAATATTTAATGCAGTTTTACCTACTGTGGCTAGCATCAATGAGCTAGATAATTATGTGGCGGAGATGGAGTCGAAACATGCGATAAAACCAAATAATACCGCAAAGATTATTTGGGCAGATAGTACTAAGACACAAACTGAATATGCTATTGTATACTTGCATGGATTTAGTGCAAGTCAAATGGAAGGCGATCCTGTGCATCAAAATATTGCCAAACAATTTCATTGTAATTTATACTTAGCAAGATTAGCAGAGCATGGAATTGATACCACAGAAAGTTTAATGAACCTTACAGCAGAAAATTATTGGGAGTCAGCAAAGTTGGCTTATGCTATTGGGAAACAAATTGGAAAAAAAGTCATATTAATGAGTACATCAACCGGCGGTACTTTAGCATTACAATTAGCTGCTAACTATCCAGAAATAGCAGGTTTAATTTTATATTCACCTAATATTGAAGTGTTCAATCCTGCTGCACCATTTTTGAATAATCCTTGGGGATTACAAATTGGGAGAGCAGTATTAAAAGGTAATTATGTAGATGTAAAATATACAGATTCAGCCTACCCTAAATACTGGAACAGCCATTATAGAATTGAAGCTGTAGTTGCATTACAAAATTTATTAGAAGCCACTATGACCGAAGCAACTTTTAAGAAAATTCATCAGCCAAGCTTAGCACTCTATTATTACAAAGACGAAGCAAATCAAGATAATGTAGTGAAAGTAGCAGCAATAAAAAAGATGATGAATGAAATTGCTACCCCTGCAAATTTAAAATTAGCATTAGCCATGCCAAAAACTGGGAATCATGTGTTGGCCTCTCCCATTGTTTCAAAAGACGTTGTGGGTGTTGAACAAGTCACTGCTAATTTTATCAAAGAGAAAATCATTAAATAAAAGTTCTTTGAAGATGGAATGAAAATGGTGAGTTTAAATGAAGCAGCGCGTTATTGCTTCGCTATTGCAACACCAATTTTAGAATCTGCAGTACCATAGTAAAGAAACCATTGATTTTTGAAAGGAACTAACCCTTCTACAAAGCACACATTATTGACTTCTCCGACAAGTTCATAGTCCTTATTTGGAAAAATGAAATAATTTTTACTTCTGTCTATTAATTTGTATGGTTCATTTGCATCAAACAATGCTTGTCCAGCAGCATAAGTGAATTTAGGCAAAGCAGTATCTCCATGATTCGCCGCATTACTACTATTGTAAATCAAGACGATGCCTTTATTCGTATACAAAGCATATGGACCTGGCTCTACTAGACGGCTATCAAAATAGCCTGGCCTTGGATGCAGCACTGAAAACATTTTTTTTGATTCAGCATTTTCCAAGGCTTCCCAATGCATTAAATCCTTTGAATAAGCCATATATAAATCTGTATCCCCAAAATACATCCAATATAAGCCGTTGATCTTCTTAGCGACCATTTGGTCATTTAGTTGTTCCACTACCAAAGCGCCAGATTTAGACCAAGCATTGATATATTTTTCACTTTTCAAAACTGGCCCCATTTTTTGCCAACTTTTTAAATCACTTGAAATGGCGAAACAAAGCCTAGCCGTTTTACCATCATAAGAAGTATAGGTTAAAAAATACTTTCCCTCTGGCGTCATCACAATACGAGGGTCTTCTACACCACCTTTCCACTCATACTGCTTTAAACTATCCTGCATAGGATAAAAAATTGGTGCAGCTTGTTTAGTAAAATGTATGCCATCTTGACTCGTTGCCAAGCCTAATCTTGAAGTCATTGCACTATCTTGTGCCCGATATAATAAATATACTTTACCGTCCTTTACAAATGCAGTTGGATTCAAAACATTTTTTTCTTGCCAATTGACTTGCTTATTGCTCACAGGGCAAGTAAAAGTATAGCTGCTGTCAGGAGCTAAAATAGGATTGGCCGAGTCTTGTTTCACAAACTCCTTAAATGACCAAGCGGCTTGTGACTTTTCAGGTTGATTTGAAAAATGACAAGCCGCTAGGAAAAATATTGCAATACTGTAAATCGGTTTCATTGAACCAAGTTACAACTTTGTATTTAATCTACATGACGCTTATGTTTACTGGAAACATAAGTATACACTGCAGGGATGACAAATAAAGTGAGCACTAAAGAAAACAATAAACCACCCACTACAACAGTACCTAAAGGCTTTCTACTAGTTGCAGCCGCACCAAGGCTAATGGCAATTGGTAATGCACCAAGCGCAGTTGCTAAACTTGTCATTAAAATAGGTCTTAAACGCTGCGCTGCAGCTTCTAATACCGCTTCTTTAATCGCTAAGCCTGCTTCTCTTTTCTTATTTGCAAATTCGACAATTAAGATACCATTCTTAGTCACTAAGCCAATAAGCATAATGATACCAATTTGAGAGAATATATTTAATGTTTGATCGAACATCCAAAGAGAGATCAAAGCACCTGCAATCGCCAATGGTACAGTAATCATAATAATAAATGGATCTGTGAAACTTTCAAATTGTGCAGCTAGTACTAAATATATTAAAATCAATGCCAATAACAATGCATAAGAAGTATTAGAAGCACTTTCCTTAAAGTCTCTAGACGGGCCACTTAATGCTGTTTGAAAGCTTTCATCTAATTTTTCTTTAGCAATGCGCTCCATAGCTTTCACGCCATCTCCAATAGTTTTGCCTTCAGCCAAAGAGGCAGATATTGTTGCAGAATTAAAACGATTATAGTGGTATAAATTCGGAGGATTGCTATTCTCAACAATAGTCAATACACTTGAAATAGGAATACTTTCACCACGACTATTTCTGATATAGATTTTACTAATATCAGTTGGTGTATTTCTATCTGACTTAGGCACTTGTGTTATCACTTCATATTGACGATCATTCATGATGAAATATGCAGAACGCGCACCACTAAAAGCAGATTGCAATGCCTGAGAAACATCCGCTGTAGATAAGCCAAGGTCTTTTGCACGCATTCGATCAATTGTTAAATCTAATTCAGGTTTATTGAATTTCAAATTAACGTCGACGTTTTGGAAAGTTTTATCTTTTCTAGCTGCGTCTAAGAATTCAGGAATAACGTTTCTGATTTTTTGGAAATCTAAATTTTGAATGATGAATTGCACTGGCAAAGAACCACGAGACATCATCCCTACAGAAATAGTTTGTTCTTCTACAGAAAAAATACGGACATTTTTTAAGCGCTTGAATTTTTTATTTAAGTCCGCGGCAATTTCAGATTGAGTTCTGGTTCTGTCTTTAATATTGACCATACCCAATCTACCTGAAGCACCGCCTCCACCGCCTCCCCATCCCGGTACACTACCCCATGTGAATGCATGTTCTGGAATGGAGTCTTGCATGATTCTAATAGCTTTCAATAAGTCGGTTCTTAAGTCTTCGTAACTTGTGCCTTCTGCTGCAGACATAGAGATACGAACCGAACTCTTATCTTCCATTGGCGCTAATTCACTTTGAATATTTTTACCTACAAGAAATATCAACCCAAAACAAATAGCAACGATCACCCAAGCCATCCATCTAATTTGTAAAAATTTTGCTAAACCATTTCTGTAACCCAGTTCCATTCCTTTAAAAAAAGGTTCAGTGCGCTCATAAAACTTTCCATGCTGCCCTCCATTTCTATTCAAATAGACATTCAATACTGGCGTGATGGTTAAAGAAACGAATGCAGAAACCAATACAGCACCTGCTACCACCACCCCAAATTCTTTGAATAAAGAGCCCACAAAACCTTGCAGGAAAATAACAGGCATAAATACGACAGCCAACGTAATGGACGTAGACACAACCGCAAAGAAAATCTCTTTACTACCTTCTCTTGCTGCTTCTTTAATAGGCAGACCTTCCTCTAGTTTTCTAAATATATTTTCTGTGACGACAATACCATCATCCACCACTAATCCAGTTGCTAGTACAATCGCAAGTAAAGTCAACACATTGATTGAAAAACCCGCTAGATACATAATAAAGAAAGTCGCTATCAAAGAAATTGGAATGTCTATCAATGGACGAATGGCAATCAACCAATTTCTAAAGAAAAAGAAGATAACCAATACCACTAATGTAAATGAAATGACAATGGTTTCTTTTACCTCAGACAATGCACGACGCACATTAATGGTGTTATCAATTGGAACGAAAAATTCAATATCAGATTTATTTTGTGCTTTTACTTGCTCTAATCTTTTATAAAACTCATCTGCAATTTTAATTTGGTTTGCCCCCGGTTGAGGAGAAATAGACAACATCACTACAGGTACTCCATTAAAATAGGTACCTTGATCTTCTTGTTCTGGACCAAGCTCTACTCTTGCGATGTCACCCAATCTTACAATACCCGAAGCATCTTGCTTGATAATAATATTTCTAAAATCTGCTTCTGTAGACAACCTACCTAAAGTTCGAATGATGAACTCAGATTTATTTCCATAAATGCGACCTGCTGGCAATTCGACATTCTCTTTATTCAAAGCCGTTTGAATGTCATTAAAAGCAATGCCAAATGCATTCAACAAGTCTGTATTAGGGAAAATACGCATAGACATTCTCTTGCCACGCACGTTCACACTACTCACTTCGTCAATAGTCTGAAATCTTTGTTGTAAAACATTTTCAGCGTACTCTGTCAACTCTAATAAACCTTTGGTCTTACTTCTTAAAGTAAGCATGATAATGAAATCCGCATTGGCATCTGCTTTAGAAACCACTGGAGGATTGTTGATGTCTTCTGGCAATGAACGCACAGCTTGAGCTACTTTATCTCTCACATCATTCGCTGCAGTTTCGAGATTTACCCCTAAGTTAAATTCAACTGTAATATTGGAATTGCCCACTGAGCTAGATGAGTTGATGGTTCGAATTCCCGGTATACCATTGATTGCTTTTTCAAGTGGTTCTGTAATTTGACTTTGAATCACTTCAGAGTTCGCACCTGTATAGGATGTTTGTACAGATATGATTGGAGGATCAATTGCAGGGTACTCCCTTAATGCTAAAAAAGAATAGCCTACTAAACCAAAAATTATAATCGCAATATTCATCACAGTAGCAAGTACTGGACGTTTTAACGAGAGTTCAGATATATTCATCTAAATAATGTATTAATAGTGAACCTACTTGATGATATCA
>CAZBJP010000088.1:0-6489 GCA_964492205.1 uncultured Sediminibacterium sp. | reverse complement strand
GGGGTAGGTTTTTGGGGCAGGTTTTTGTACCTTTACCCGAATAGATACGATCTTATGAGCGACGAAAAAAGTTTAAATTTTATTGAAGAAATTATTTCCCAAGACCTTGCAGCTGGGAAATATAAAAGCATATTAACCAGGTTTCCCCCAGAACCCAATGGATATTTACATATTGGTCATGCTAAAAGTATCAGTTTGAATTTTGGTTTAGCCGAAAAGTTTGGGGGTGCAACCAACTTAAGATTTGATGATACTAATCCGGTGACCGAAGACACAGAATATGTGGAAAGTATTAAAGCCGATTTGAAATGGCTGGGTTTTAATTGGATTAAAGAATGCTATGCCTCTGATTATTTTGATCAATTGTATGCTTTTGCAGTGCAATTGATTGAAAAAGGTTTGGCCTATGTAGACGATAGCACTGCAGAAGAAATTGCACAACAAAAAGGCACACCGACTGTTCCTGGAACAGGCAATGCTTTTAGAAATAGAAGTATTCAAGAAAACTTGGAATTGTTTGCTGGAATGAAAGCAGGTCAATTTGAAGATGGTGCAAAAGTGTTACGTGCTAAAATTGATTTAGCAAGTCCGAATATGCACATGCGTGACCCTATTTTATACAGAATCAAAAAAGCGCATCATCATCGCACAGGAGATAAATGGTGTATTTATCCAATGTACGATTTCGCACATGGACAGAGTGATTCAATCGAAAATATCACCCATTCAATTTGTACTTTAGAATTTATTCCTCATAGGGCATTGTATGATTGGTGTATAGAGCAATTGGGGATCTTCCCATCTAAACAATATGAATTTGCTCGTTTGAATATGACCTATACAGTCATGAGTAAGCGTAAATTATTACAATTGGTTCAAGACGAGCATGTTGAAGGATGGGATGATCCAAGAATGCCAACGATTAGTGGCATGCGAAGAAGAGGCTATACAGCAGAGAGTATTAGAGATTTTTGTGATCGTATCGGAATTGCAAAAAGAGAAAACTATATTGATCTAAGTTTATTAGAGTTTTGTGTACGAGAACATTTAAATAAAATTGCACAAAGAAGAATGGTGGTGACAGATCCAATTAAATTGGTGATCACCAATTATGAGCAAGAAGAAGAAGTTTTGTATTCAGAGAACAATCCAGAGGATCCAAATGGCGGTACTAGGCCTGTTCCATTCAGCAAAGAGTTATGGATTCAACAGGACGATTTTATGGAAGAACCAACTAAAAAATATTTTAGATTAGGGCCAGGATTATCCGTTCGTTTAAAAAGTGCTTATATTATAGAGTGTGAAGGATTTGATAAAGATGCCAATGGTAAAGTCACTAAGGTTTATGCAAAATATTTTCCTAATTCTAAATCAGGAGCTGACACGTCTGGAATTCATGTAAAAGGCACTTTACATTGGGTAAGTGCGAAACATGCCATTCCTGTTGAATTAAATGAGTATGATCGTTTATTCAATGTAGAAGACCCAAGTAATGCTGAAGGCGACTTTAAGTCTTATATCAATCCACATTCATTGCACCGCGTTACAACTGCTTGGGGAGAACCTGCCTTGTTGCATGATGCGTTAGAAGACCGTTTTCAATTTTTAAGAAAAGGGTATTTTTATCAGGATAGCACAAGTACAAAAGAGCGTTTGATCTTCAATCGTACTGTAACTTTAAAAGACACTTGGGCTAAGGAGCAAAAGAAATAATTTAATTATTTATTATGGTATTGAACTTGGAACAATTTAAAAGCCATTGGGCAACTACTTTTCCAGGCATCACCATCCATAATACGCATTTTTTAATTGCAGTAAGTGGCGGAGTGGATAGTATAGTACTGGCGGCTTTAATGAAACAAATGGGTGCTAGCTGTACGATTGCACACGCCAATTTTCAATTAAGAGGTGAGGAGAGTGTCAGAGATGAAACTTTTGTAAAGGATTTCGCTATTAATTTGGGGATGTCATTTGCCACTAAACGTTTTGATACATTAGCTTTTGCTGATCAATATAAAATGGGCATCCAGCAAGCTGCAAGAGAAATTCGTTATGCTTGGTTTGAGACTTTAGTTAAAGAGCTTAGTGTACAATCAAGTACTAAAATAATTTTAATTACTGCACACCATGCAGATGACCAGGTTGAAACTGTGCTAATGCAATTTTTTAGGGGTACAGGGTTACATGGACTAACAGGAATTCCAGCAATCAGAACGCATCAGCAAAATCAATTCGTTACAGACCACATTGATTTGATAAGACCTTTATTGCCATATAGTAAATCAAGTATCAAGGATTTTGCAAAATTGATTGGGTTGAATTATGTCGAAGATAGTTCTAACGAAAAGAATGATTATACAAGAAATTTAATTCGTAATCAGCTGATCCCACAAATGGAGACTATTTTTCCTAATGTGAGTAAGCAAGTATTGGATACAGTCACTAGATTACAAGAAGCAGAAGCCATTGTGCAAAACACAGTTGCATCTTTTTGGAAAAAAAATATTAGTTATCCTAAAGGCATCCTCACTATTGAATTAACGAAATGGAATAGTCTAAAAGGTAATGCTACTTATATTTGGGGTTTGGTACAAGCTTATGGATTCAAATCCACTCAATTAGGTGAAATCCACAAAATAGCATCAGCCAATAACGGTGCTTATATTTCATCTTCTACACATCGATTGATAAAATGGAATCATGTGATTCAAATAGTGCCAAATCAAGTAGATAAAGTCTATGATACCATTGCAAAAGATCAAACTATATTAGATACCCTTTTTGGGAAATTTCAATTGGATTGGATTGACGATATGCAAGGGCTTAAATTAGATACAAATTCTTCAGTTGCCTATTTTGATGCCGACCAATTAAGTTGGCCATTGTTAAATAGGTCATGGGTTGCAACGGATTATTTTTATCCATTGGGGATGCGTAAGAAAAAGAAACTCAATCATTTTTTAGGTAGTATAAAACTAAGTCCAGCAATGAAAGCTAGAACTACAGTGTTGTGTGCGGATAGTAAAATTGCATGGGTGGTAGGGCATCGTTTAGATGATCGTTTTAAAATTACACCACATACCAAACGTGTGCTAAAAATTACATTCCTAGGTAAAGCCTAATTTGTTCTATAAAGCTGCTCACTACATTGAACTGTGCAATAAAGTAAGCTGCTATTATTAAGAATACAACGCCATATAAAGAGCCCCATAAGTGTGCACTATGATTGATACTTCCATGCCCTTGTTTTGCTAAATAGGCTGTTATGCCGAGGTAGATCGGGCCAAATATAAATCCAGGAATAATTGGAGGAATGATGAAAAAGCCAATTTGTATAGTTGGCATTAAAAATATACCAGCAAATACAATAGCAGATACTGCACCAGAAGCACCTAAGCTATTATAATTGTAACGATCTTTTTGTTGAAGATAGGTAGGGATCATACAAACCACTAAGGAAGATAAGTACAATATTAAATAAAGCATCTTGCCATTATTACCAAATAGCATATGAAAATATTGCTCTACATAATCTCCAAACATGTAAAAGGAAAACATGTTAAATGCTAAGTGCATAAAATCGGCATGAATAAAACCAGAACTAACAAAACGATACCATTCATTATGTCTACTTACAGTGTGAGGATGAAAAATTAATTTATCCATCACTTCTTCATTGTAGAAGGCAAGTATAGAAACAATAACAGTAAAGACAGTGAGGGCTAAAGTAATGCTCATTATTCGTGGTGGTATTTTTCGTTAGCTAAGATACTACATGCACGGTAGATTTGCTCAGCCAATATTAAACGAACCAGCATATGTGGAAATACTAGTTCTGAGATACTCCAAGTGAAATTGGCTCTTTGTTGAATGCTTTCATCTACGCCATAGGCACCTCCGATTAAAAAGATGATTTTTTGAGTACTTTGGTTTGCTTTCTGTTGAATCAAATTAGCCAGGCCAGGGGAGCTCAACATTTTACCCTTTTCGTCTAATAAAATCAAGACATCTGTTGGTGCCATTGCTTTTAAAATACTCGCTGCTTCCGCTTTTTTAATTTGCGCAGGCTCGGTCAATTTTGATGGGGTGATCAGTTGCCAATCGATAGGATAATAATGACCAATTCTTTTAGTGAACAGTTCGACACCTTCTTTGATATAGGATTCGTTGGCCTTGCCGACTGAGTAAATGGAGATTTTCAAATTTTGTTTATTTAAATGCCAATTGGATTTATTTATATTTACGCTATTTCTTCTAACCATACTTTTTCAATTAGTTCAGCAAATGCAGTTTCGGGTTGCGCTCCAGAAATAGCATATTTATTATTGAAGACAAAGAAGGGGACGCCTCTTACGCCAATTTGTTGCGCATGGTATTGATCAAGTTCTATTTCACCATTAAAAGCATTTGAGTTCAAACTTTCCATCGCTTCTTTTTCATCTAAGCCTAATTCTTTCGCAATTTGTACAAGCTGATGGATATCACCAATGTCTTCTCCTTTTGTGAAATAAGCTTGCAAAAGTCTTTCTTTCATTTCATTTTGCTTACCATGATGTTTGGCAAAATGGATCAATTGATGTGCTAGTAGGGTGTTGTTTGGAATTGCTTTTTCAAAATGATAGTCTAAACCAACTTCTTTGGCCATATTGGTGACATGTTGGTTAAGCTGCTTTGCTTGTTCTAAAGGCATCCCTTTTTTTGCTGAAAGATATTGGTCTATTGAACCTGGTTCTTGATGCTCCATAGTTGGATCTAGTTGATAGCTCTTCCATTCAATGTCTACCGCTTCTTTATGTTTAAAATTTTCTAATGCTAATTCAAGTCTTCTTTTCCCAATATAACAGAATGGGCAAATGATATCTGACCAAATTTCAATCTTCATTTATTTTATAATTTAACCAATTTACAAATTAGTTTGATAGTTCTAGCTGTAGATTGCACTAATATCCTAAATAAATAAAAGTATTCACACTTAAACTTTTTGGGGTAATATCCAATGCAGTTTGTGTAACTCCGCCATTTAAAGAAGATGTAGTAAAAGTATGTGAATGAGCACCTGCCGTACTTAAAGTAGTTGATCCTGCCCAGGTATAGCCAGCAGCTCCAGATGTTATACCCCAACCTGCAGAAGTATTTGAAAAGGCAATACCCAATGTGTGTGTGTGATCACCATTTGAAGATGTTGTACCACTCAAAGTTGTATTAGGAAGATTTGATTGTAAAATTGTTTTTGCATTACTGCCACTTACTGAACCAAGTGTTCCTCCATTTTGTACTAAGAACGCGTTAGATGCATCAGGCAAATTAGCTCCAATTCCTAAAGCATTGGCTTGTGCTTGTTGTGTTGAAGTTAAAGTTGATTTTGCTCTTCCATTTAGTTTTATCCAACCATTATGATCTGCTGATTGAATACCTGTTTTAATGTCACCATAATTGATTACAGTCATTGGGGCATTGCCACTTATTTTTTTCCATGTCACACCTGTTCTTCCATTAACATCCGTATAAGCTTGGAAAGAAAGTGTTGTAGCAAATGCTTTTAACTTATATGTGGCAGCACCATTTGTAGTAATTCTTATGACTCCTGTACCTGTTGATGCAGATTCTCCATAAGCACTTAATATTTCTGAATTAGGCACTTTTGTACCATTGGCATCATAAATTGCAAATTCAGCAGCAAATCCAGCAGTTCCTTGAGCTCTCATAAAACTAATGACTTCATATGTTCCAGCAGATGGTAATGTAAAAGTGATAACATCCACAGGTGTGGCAGATGAAATTGAAACATTTGATGCTAAAAATTCAGCTCCATATTCAGCAGCAACACTTCCACTACCTCCAGCAGTTGCAATGGTTGCCCAAGTACCTCCATTCCAATAATAATAACCTGCAGCCAAGCCGGCATTATTACCAGTATTATAAACCAATAAACCTTCTGCTGGAGAGGTAATAGTAGTTACATCTGTCGTACTTGTTAAAGTAATTCTGGGAGGTAAAAACCCTTTATTGGTTGAATACACTTCTAGTTTAGCAGATGGGTTAGGGGAAGTTGTACCTATTCCAGTTTGGGCTATTCCGGCTGTAATATTTATGAATAAAAAAAGTAAAATTGAAATTCCTCTCATGCCTATACATTTTGTTTCATAAAGATACAAAGACCTTTTTTATAAAAAACATAAGGACAGCTGCTTCGCAACATCCTTTTCGCATCGGTCGTACTCGTAGAGGATTGCTCCCTTTGGTCGCATCCTCTTCGCAGTTGCCTTACTCAAAGCCCTGCTACGGATGGTTGCTTTGCAACATCCTTTTCGCAGTTGCCTTACTCAAAGCCCTATAAAACATCAACTGTGTTGATGTTTTGCTTTTTCGTTCTCGTCAGTGCCCAAAAGCGAGCTTTCGGCACTTCCTCGCACGAAAAAGCCCACACTGTTCGTGTGGGCTTTGTGACCCCGTCAGGATTCAAACCTGAAACCTTTTGATCCGTAGTCA
>CAZBJP010000087.1:0-6522 GCA_964492205.1 uncultured Sediminibacterium sp. | reverse complement strand
GAGTGCATCGAAGTAACACCTAAGTCGGTTCGTATGCGTAAGTCTTTATTGGACGAGAACGAGCGAAGTAAAGCAACTAAGCAAAATAATAACTAGTATACAATTAGTTGAATATAAAAAGGCCCTGATGAATCAGGGCCTTTTTTAGTTATGTGAAACAATGTGTATGTTTAAGCATCCACTGGTTTATTCAAAGTCTTCCAAAGTAAATCTTTAAGCTCCATTAGATTTTTTGAAATAGCAGAAGAAATAAAAATATGTGGAATATTTTCTGGTAATTCTTTTTCAATAGCATCCATTAATTCTTGGTCTAGTAAATCTGATTTACTAATCGCTATAATAAAATCTTTTTGCAACAATTCAGGATTGAATTCGTTCAATTCATTCTTTAAAATTTCAAATTCTTTTTTATGGTCATTTGAATCTGCAGGAATTAAGAAAAGCAATACCGCATTCCTTTCGATATGTCTTAAGAAACGATGACCCAATCCTTTTCCTTCAGCGGCACCTTCGATGATACCAGGTAAGTCAGCTATGCAAAAAGATCGATTATTTCTATATTCTACCATACCCAATTGAGGCGTCAAAGTTGTGAAAGCGTAATTGGCAATTTTTGGTTTAGCCGCTGTAATGGCCGACAAAAGTGTAGATTTTCCGGCATTGGGAAAACCAACCAAACCAACGTCGGCTAATACTTTCAACTCTATTTGTTTCCATCCTTCTACACCCTCTTCTCCAGGCTGTGCATATTCAGGTACTTGTTGGGTGGGGGTTGCAAAATTACAGTTGCCTAATCCACCACGTCCACCTTTTAGCCATACAATTTCTTGTCCATCATGCAAGATCTCTGCTTCAATTGCTCCAGTTGCTTCATCTCTTGCGATCGTTCCTAAGGGCACTTCTATAATAATATCTTCTCCATCTTTACCAGTACACCTATTTTTTGAACCGTTCTCGCCATCTTTTGCCAGTACATTTTTATGGTATCTCAAATGGAGTAATGTCCATAGTTGTGCATTTCCTCTTAATATTACATGACCACCTCTTCCTCCATCACCCCCATCTGGTCCGCCTTTTGCGGTTAATTTATTTCGTAGGAAATGTCTGCATCCAGCTCCGCCATGACCACTGTGGGCAAAAATTCGGATGTAATCAATAAAATTATTTCTTTCTGACACTTATTCTTATTATAAGCTACAAAGTTAATACAATCAAGCGGTAATCTTGTTGAATAAAAAAGCCCTCTCCATTGGAGAAGGCTTCTATGTTTGTTTTGTGCTATCTTAATTGTTTGCCTTAAGGCCGTCAATCAAAATGGCTACCATGTTTTGTTCTAATTCTTCAGCACTAATTTTTTTGGTAGATCGGTGCCAGCTTTCAATGCCACTAACTGCATGTAAAAAGATCAAGACAACTGTTGGTGCATCGATGGACTTAATTTCTTTGTTTCTAATTCCTTCTTCAATAATTGCTGCTAGTCTTTTACGATAAACTCTTCTTTGATTCTGATAATTGGATAAATAAGGATCAGAGAGGTGTTTCCATTCTCTGTCGCTCACATACACTTCTTCATAATTGTTAATCATCTCAACGATATGGAAACGTAGGATTTTCTCCATTTTTTTTAATGAACTAATGGGTTCAGATTCAATTTCGTCAATTTTTAATACAAAGCGATTTGCTACATTAAAGACCAATTCATGCAATAATTCACTTTTTGATTTAATATGATTGTACAAGCTAGCAGCTTCCACACCCACTGCCTCAGCCAAATCACGCATACTTGCTGCTTTGTATCCTTTTTCTCTAAAAAGGGTGGCTGCCTTGCTCACAATAACGTCTTTTCTGGATCCGTTTTTCTCCGTTTTAATTCTAGCCATATTTATGTTTTTGATCGTTTGTTAGCACAAAACTATCGAATAAATACCAACGTTTTTATTAATTTTTTATAAAAAAATTCAATTTTGTTAGTTTTTTGATAATCAATTAGTTGTGTTTATAGAAAAACTTCGATTTGGATTGCTTTGGGTAAGATGTCCTAAAAATCGTAGTTTCGCAGCTGAAAATCAAAAAAATACACATGTCTTTAGTAGTTGTTGGATCTATGGCTTTTGATGCCATTGAAACCCCTTTTGGGAAAAGTGATAAAATTATCGGTGGAGCAGCAACTTATATTGCTTGGTGTGCTTCTAATTTTACACCAGTAAAGCAAATTTCAGTAGTAGGTGGAGATTTTCCGCAGGCAGAAATGGACGCTTTAATGGCAAGAGGGGTGACTTTAGAAGGTGTACAAATAAAAAAAGACGAAAAAACATTTTTCTGGAGTGGTAAATATCATTTAGATATGAATACCCGTGATACTTTGGATACGCAATTGAATGTATTGGAAAATTTTCAACCAGTTGTGCCAGATAGTTATCAGGATTGTGAAATTTTGATGTTAGGAAATTTGGTACCTGCTGTTCAAAGTAGTGTGATCAAACAAATTAAAAATCGTCCTAAATTAATTGTGATGGACACAATGAATTTCTGGATGGAGATTATGATGGATGATTTAAAACATACCATTAGCTTAGTCGATGTTTTATTAGTGAATGATAGTGAGGCTCGTCAATTGAGTGGTGAATATAGTTTGGTGAAAGCAGCAAAAAAGATCATGGAAATGGGCCCTAAGTATTTGATTATTAAAAAGGGAGAACATGGTGCTTTGTTATTCCACGAAAACGAAGTATTCTTTGCCCCTGCGTTACCATTAGAGGATGTGTTTGATCCAACAGGTGCTGGCGATACTTTTGCGGGTGGCTTTGTTGCACATCTTGCTAAGACAAAAGACATTTCATTCGAAAATATGAAATCTGCTATCATCTTAGGTAGCGCAATGGCAAGTTTTTGTGTAGAGAAATTTGGTACAGAGCGTTTGACAGAAATCACTGTAGAGGATATTAAAGAGCGCGTACAATCGTTTGTTCAGTTAGTTAATTTTGATATACAGCTAGTTTAATTTTGTTATCTATATCAAACCCATTATTTTTGTACAAGTGAACAAACAAATTAAACATACAAAACAAATTAAGAAACCGCTGTAAAAGGAAGGTGCTGATTTTTTGTATGCCATAAATATACTCAGAAGCCTTCCAAGAAATTGGAGGGTTTTTTATTTTCATGCCTTTAAGCATATAAGGCATGAAAATAAAAAAGCTGGTGATTTTAAAGTCCTTGTTGGACTTTGAAGGCTTTGGGGTTTTTAATTGATCATAAAAATTAAGAAACATGAAAGTTGCAGTAGTCGGTGCTACAGGTTTAGTAGGCACCAAAATGTTAGAGGTACTTGCAGAGCGTAATTTCCCTCTAAGTGAGTTAATACCAGTAGCCTCAGCACGTTCTGTGGGTAAGGAAGTTCAATTTAAGGGTAAAGGATATAAAGTAGTGAGCATGGAAGATGGCATTGCAGCGCAACCTGCTGTAGCTATTTTTTCTGCTGGTGGGAGTACTTCATTAGAGTGGGCACCTAAATATGCTGCTGCTGGCATTCGAGTGATTGATAATTCTTCTGCATGGCGAATGGATCCTACTAAAAAATTAGTCGTACCGGAAGTGAATGCATCTGTTTTGACAGCAGAAGATTTTATCATAGCAAATCCAAACTGTTCAACCATTCAGATGGTGGTAGCATTACAACCATTGCATGAAAAATATAAAATCAAAAGAGTCGTTGTAAGTACTTACCAAAGTGTAACGGGTACAGGTAAGCAAGCAGTGGACCAATTGTTCAATGAACGTAAGGGTGAGAAATTGACTAGTGAACAAATGGCCTATAAATATCAAATTGATTTAAATGTGATTCCTCAAATTGATGTTTTCTTGGAAAATGGGTACACAAAGGAAGAAATGAAAATGGTGAAAGAAACTTGCAAAATTATGCAAGATGACTCCATTAAGGTTACTGCAACCACTGTACGAATTCCGGTTATAGGCGGGCATAGTGAAAGTGTGAATGTAGAATTTGAAAATGAATTTGACTTGAATGAGTTGACTGCATTGTTAGCGCAAGCACCAGGTGTGGTGGTGCAACAAGATGATGCTGCTCAATTTTATCCAATGCCGTTATGGGCGCATGAAAAAGACGACGTTTTTGTTGGTAGATTGCGCCGTGACGAAACTCAACCAAAAACTTTAAATATGTGGATTGTGAGTGACAACCTTCGTAAGGGCGCTGCTACGAACGCAGTTCAAATTGCAGAATATCTATTGTCAAAAAATATGATTTAAAAACATGATCATAAGCTTATAGAAATAGTAAATAGATAGTTACTATTTCTATAAGCCTTCCTTTATGGGGAATGAAAAATTATTAAACTAAATTGAATTGATTAAATAAAGAAGTTATTTTATCAATTCAATAAACTCAGCCTCGGTAATTATTTTTATTGAGGCTATTTTTTTTGCTTTTTCTAATTTGCTTCCTGCATCTTCCCCAACGATTAGATAATTTAATTTACTACTTACTCCACTAAGGATATGTCCACCTTTGGCTTCTACCATTGCCTCTGCATCTGCACGTTTAAGCTGGGTTAGGGTTCCAGTAAATAAAAAGTTCAATCCAGTGAGTGAACCATCTGGCTGTTCATGACTGGTTTGTTCCACATTCAATCCTACTTGAATTAAGGATTGAATCATGGCTAGTTGAACAGGATCGTGAAAAAATTGTACAATACTATTTGCTACTTTTACGCCGATGTCTTCAAATTCAAGTAATTCAGCTTCAGTAATATGCGTTAGGTCGAGTAAATGTTTGATACGACTTGCAATGGTCTTAGCTGTAGTCTCTCCTACAAATCGAATGCCTAATGCATAAATCAAACGATGCAAAGGTTGTTGCTTAGATGCTTCAATGGCAGTACTAAGATTATCAATACTTTTTTTCCCAAATCCTTCCAGTTTGCCAATGCGCTCAAAGTCAAGTGTATAAATCCCTGGTATATCTTTTAGTAAGCCAAGTTCAAAGAATTTTTTAATATTGGCTTCTCCAAAATTTTTGATGTCCATTGCATCTTTGCTTACAAAATGTGCGATTCTTTCTACGATTTGTGCACTGCAATTGATATTAGTACATCTCCAAACAGCTTCTGTAGTTTCTTTTACTAATGCTGTATTACAAACCGGACAATGGGTTGGGAATTGAATCTTTTTTTCATTGCCAGTTCTTAAGTTTGCTATGGAATGTACAATTTGAGGGATCACATCTCCTGCTCGTTCTATAATCACTGTATCTCCTAAAAGCAAATCTTTTTCTATAATATATTCTTCGTTGTGGATGGATATACTTGATACAGTGACCCCGCCAATTGCTACTGGTTTTAATTTTGCAACTGGTGTAACTGCACCAGTTCTGCCCACTTGAAATTCAACATTTTCTAAAATAGTAGTGGCTTGCCTCGCCTTAAATTTATAAGCGATTGCCCACCTTGGATGGTGAGAAGTCATGCCCAATTTTTCTTGTAAGGCCATGTCGTTAACCTTTACTACTAGCCCATCAATTTCATAGGGCAATTGATCTCTTTCGTTTTCGGCAATGCCACAATAATTAATGACATCTTGAATGGTATGTACTAATTTTTTTTCTTTTTCTGGAGACCTGAACCCCATATTCCATAATAACTCTAGTGCGCCACTATGGGTTTTCAATAAGGGGCTCAATGTTTTACCTGGAATGGGTAAAACATAACTAATATGGTAAATAAATGCATCCAAATTTCTTTCGGCAACTTCTTTAGGGTCCTTCATTCTTAAACTACCTGAAGCTGCATTTCTTGGGTTGGCAAGTGTTGCTTGTTGTTTGGATTTTAGTTTTTCATTAAAGGCAAAAAAAGCATTTTTGCTCATGATTACTTCACCACGAATTTCAATTTGTTGAATCCCTGATTCGGCTAATGGAATACGTAATGGGATAGATCTAATTTGTTTGATATTGGTCGTAATATCTTCACCAGCTACACCATCTCCTCTAGTGCAAGCACGCACTAGTAAGTCGTTTTCATAAATTAATGAAATACTTGCGCCATCAAATTTAGGCTCCACGCAATAAGTGATGTTTGCTAAGTCGGCACTTTCTCTCGCTTTGCGATCAAAATCGTTTAAGTCCTCTGCGTTATAGCTATTTTCCAAACTTAACATGGGCACCAAATGGGGTACCGTTTCGAAGGTACTATTCAAACTGTTGCCCACCCTTTGACTGGGTGAGTCAGGCGTAATTCGTGTGGGGTTAGCAGCTTCAATTTTTAATAAAGCTTGATAGAGCAGGTCGTATTCATAATCACTAATCAAGGGTTCGTTGACCACATAATATTGGTATTCATGAAACTGTAACACCTTTTTTAATCCATCAAGTTCAATGTTTAAAGGAGACGCTAAAAATTGCTTTGTCGTTTGTTGTAACGCTTGTATTTGTGCTTTGTCGTACATGGGTGAAAATCTTCGCTAAAGTACAAACTTTAGCGCTTGCAAGCTCATTATTTAATACCT
>CAZBJP010000086.1:0-6630 GCA_964492205.1 uncultured Sediminibacterium sp. | reverse complement strand
CAATTACCGTGCCTTTTACCAATACATAAATTCTTGTTGCATGAATAATTGTACTTAGTCTGTGTGCAATCATAATTGTAATTTGCTCTCTTTCTTTGGACAAGTCTCGGATGGTATCTGTTATGGATTCCTCTGTTAAACTATCTAATGAAGATGTGGCTTCGTCAAATATTAATAAGTGTGGATGTCTAAGTAAGGCTCTAGCTATAGAAAGTCTTTGTTTTTCTCCGCCACTTAGTTTTAAGCCACCTTCGCCAATCACTGTGGCTAATCCATTCCCGCCTTTATCTAATATATTGGCACAGCTTGCTTTTGTTAATGCTAATAACATTTCTTCCTCGCTTGCAGCTGGTGCAACGAATGCAAGATTTTCTTTAATAGTGCCAGCGAAAAGCTGTGTATCTTGCGTGACAAAACTGATTTGGTTTCTTAAAACACTCATATCTATTTGAGCGGTATTCACCCCATTCATTAATATTTCACCTTCTTGAGGCTCGTATAACCCAACTAATAATTTAACCAAGGTACTTTTGCCAGCACCAGATGGACCAACAAAGGCAATAGTTTCTCCTTTTTTTGCTTCAAAACTGATTTGATCGATAGCTTTAAAATTGGCCGTCTGGTGTTGGAATCCTACTTGTTTAAATGCCAACTGTTCAATATTTCCAATTGCGATAGGGTTGATAGGAGGGGTGTCAATTGGTTTTTTCATCAACGCATCAAAGTTGTTCAAAGAAGCTTCTGTTTCTCTATAGCTCATGATGATACTACCAATCTCTTGTAAAGGTCCAAAAATAAAGAAGCTATAAAATTGAAGTGAGATCAATTGACCTACTGTCAATATTTCTTTAAAGATCAACCACATTAGAGTAAAAGTGATCACTTGTCTTAAGGCATTTACCATCGTTCCTTGGATAAAACTTAAAGAACGAATGTTCTTCACTTTTTTTAGTTCAAGTGCAAGAATTTTATAAGTATTGTTATTGAGTCTATTGATTTCTTGAGTTGTTAAACCTAAGCTTTTTACCAATTCAATATTTCTTAAGCTTTCTGTGGTAGTGCCAGCTAAATTCGTAGTTTCTTTAACAATATTTTTTTGAATAATTTTTATCTTTTTACTTAATAAATTAGTGACATAAGCTATCATACTTGCGCCACCAATGTAAATTGGAATGATTGACCAGTGCAATCTAGTTGCATAAATAGACACAAAAATCACACTTACTACAATGCCAAACACGACGTTGATTACATAGCTTATGAATTTTTCACAGTCTGCTCTTGCTTTTGTTAAGATGGATAAGGTCTCGCCACTTCTTTGGTCCTCAAAAGCTTGATAAGGCAATTGCATAGAGTGTTTTAAGCCATCAGTAAATAAGGCTGCACCAAATTTTTGAATAATTACGTTTACAATATAGTCTTGGAAAGCCTTGGCAATTCTACTCACCATGGCGGTGCCTACTAAAAGTAATAACATATTGCCTACGCCTTTCAAAAACATGGCTTGTGTTCTTTCATTGCCATTTGGGTCTATAAACGGGTTCTTTGCAAAACCATCAATTAGTTTTCCAAAAATCATTGGATCAAATAAAGAAAACGTTTGGTTAATACCTGCAAGGATAAATGCTAAAAAAACTAAGCCTTTAAAAGGCTTAATGTATTGTATAAGAATTTTCATATTAATTAGAGGCTTTGTCTTCGTTGAATAGTAGGTTATATCGCGCAATGCAATCTAGTACTTCTTCGGTACCTAGTTTTTTTTCTGCGCTGGTAATGAATCCTTCTGGTAAAAAAGGAAGTAATGTTTTCAACTTTTCAAAAAAAGCTTCTACATTACGTTTTACAACACCTGGTTTTTCTTTATCTGATTTGGTAAAAATTAGGGTATAGGGAATTTGCCATTGAAACAATTGTTCAATGAATTCTATGTCAATCTTTTGTGGGCTATGTCTTGAATCAATAAGTACAAAAACACGATTCAGATTAGGTCTTTTACGTAAATAGTTTTCAATCATTTGCTCCCAACGTCTACGACTACTTTGGGACACTTTAGCATAACCATATCCAGGTAAGTCGACGATGTACCATTTTTCTTGCCTGCCTTTCACTACTTCGTTGCTGATGATTTCGAAATGGTTTATAAGTTGGGTTTTTCCTGGAGCAGAAGAAGTTTTAGCCAAACCTTTTTGTCCACAGATTGCATTAATTATAGAGGACTTACCCACATTACTTCTTCCAATAAAAGCATACTCTGGTGCTTGTAAAGAAGGACATTGGTCGTAATTTGGACTTGAAATTAAATAAGTTGCTTTATGTATTTTCATTTATTTGCTTGTGTTCGCCCCTCTTTTTATGATCAAGCTATCAGCAGGATAATTTGCTTTAAGCGTATCCATGATATTTTGACACCATTCAACTAATGTATTTTTTTCAGTCTCGCTTAATTTCGCGTTTTGATGAATCAAAGTATAAGATTCCATTGGCATTTCGCCTTCTTTTATTTGTTCAATCACTTCTTCTAATTTATGATTTTGTTTTGCAATACGATAGCTAGCAAATTCATTGAAATTAAAATGTTTTTTCCCATCTACAACATGATCATTAATTAAATATGCAAAAGGTTGAATTGAGGCATACCATGGATAAACTGTTTTGTTGCTATGGCAATCAGCACAGGCTTTGTCTATAATTAATTTGACATCGTTTGGCATTGGGTACAAAGTTGTGATATCATTCTGAACTTTTCCACTGTCATTTTTTGGGTGATGAACAAATTGGATAATTACCAATATTATGGCTAATCCTAATAATATTTTCTTGATCATAAAATGGTGTTATAGTATTAAAGGTCGTACTTTTGAAGCATATTTGTACAAACTTATATCAGCACCTTCCCTGTCATTTCTTTTGGAATAGGTAATCCCATCATCGTTAATATAGTGGGGGCAAGGTCACCAAGTTTTCCAGGTTGTATATTTCCTTTCCAATTTTTATCAATGATAAAGAATGGAACTAAATTTAATGAGTGTGCTGTATTTGGACTACCGTCTTCATTCATCATAAAATCTGCATTGCCATGGTCTGCTGTTAAGAAAATTGTATAACCATTGTTCAGCCCGGCTGTGACTACTTTTTCGACACATGCATCAACTGTTTCAACTGCTTTGACTACTGCACTAAAAACACCAGTATGGCCTACCATATCAGCATTGGCATAGTTGAGACAAATAAAATCAGGGTTGCCAGCATTGATTTCTGGCAATATTTTATCTGTTAATTCAAAGGCACTCATTTCTGGTTGTAGATCATAGGTTGCTACTTTAGGGGATGCTGCCATTATTCGAGTTTCACCTTCAAAAGGTAGTTCTCTTCCGCCGCTAAAAAAGAAAGTTACATGTGGGTACTTTTCTGTTTCAGCAATGCGAATTTGTTTTTTATTATGCTTTGCTAATACTTCTCCTAATGTATTTTCTAAGTTATCATTTTCAAAAACCACATGTACATTTTTGAAAGTTTCATCATACTTAGTCATGGTCGTATAATGTAAGTTAAGCGGATGCATGCCTTGTTCAGGGAAATCTTTTTGTGTCAACACCTCTGTAATTTCTCTGCAACGGTCTGTTCTAAAATTAAAACATATTACTGCATCTCCGTCTTGTATACAAGCTATAGGTTGCCCATTTTCTTTGATTACAGTAGGTAAGATAAATTCGTCGGTAGTATCTTTAGCATAATTTTCTTGAATTGCCTCAAGCGCACTGTTGGCTGAATTTCCAATGCCTTTCACCATGGCGTTATAGGCTAGTTGAACTCTTTCCCAGCGCTTATCACGATCCATCGCATAATACCTACCGCTTACAGTCGCAACTTTGCCTACTGAATTTTTTAAATGTGTTTCTAGTGATGTTATAAAAGATTCGCCACTTTTTGGATCTGTATCACGTCCGTCTGTGAATGCATGAATAAATACATTGCTCAAACCTTCTGATTTACACAAATCGCACAATGCTTTTAGATGTTGTGTATGTGCATGCACACCACCATCACTTACTAAGCCAATCAAATGTAATGGTTTATGATTATCTTTAGCATATCGTATAGATTGAAGTAAAGTTGGATTACTTGCTAATTCACCAGTTTTAATGGCGACATTGATTCTTTGTAATTCTTGGTAGACAATTCTACCTGCACCTAAATTTAAATGACCCACTTCGCTATTGCCCATTTGTCCCTCAGGCAAACCTACTTCCTCGCCACAAGTCACTAAAGTGCTATTAGGGTATTGTTGGTATAGGCTGGTAACAAAGGGCACATTCGCATGTTGAATCGCGTCTGCCTTTGAAATTTGACCTAATCCCCATCCATCCATGATTACTAATATTACTTTTTTTGACATATTTTTTAACTTTTTAAAGCGTTGCTTATAATTTGTTTATTTTTATACCTCAAAGTTTCAAAATACTAGGCACATTACAAACTTTATCCTACTTTAATCAACAAAAATGAAGTTAATATCTAAAATACTTGTCGTATTGGTCCTTTTGCAGTGTAGCATCGGAGTTAAAGCGCAAAATGAAACCGAATTATTGGTTCAACATTTGCAAACAAGTAATTTTAGTGCCTTACAAAGCTTTTGGGATATACAAGTTGAGTCCAGTATTTTAGATCAAGTGGCTTTAAAACCATTGACAGCGCAGCAAGCTAATGAAACCTTACAAGCGTTTTTTAATCAAAAAAGTATTGTTGGTTTTGAAAAAAATGCAGAGAGAAAACTAGGGAATACATTATACCTAACTGGCAAATTATTATCTAGTCAACAGAAATTTAATTTGACCTTATTATTGCAGTCTACCAAAAAAGGTTTTGTGATTGTGAGTATGAGAGTGAACTAGTATCTTTTAAATTAACAGGATGAGTAAAAAGTCAAAAAATACCTTAAATAATTTTTCAAGTATTCCATTGGTGTATAGTACTAATCCAGACTATATACTGCCTAATAATGAGGCAGAAGAAAAAATTACTTTACCTCCAGCTGAGCAATTACTTCGGATCATTTTAGAAACAAAACATAGGGCAGGGAAAACGGTAACAATAGTTTACGGTTTTGAAGGTGCCGATGCTGATTTAGAAGCATTGGGTAAAGCGCTTAAAAATTATTGTGGTACAGGTGGATCGGTAAAGGAGGGAGAAATTATTGTTCAAGGAGATCATCGACAAAAAGTTTTTCAATACCTTAAACAAAAAGGGTATATCAAAGCAAAGCTTTAGAAATTCACTTCTAAGTTTAAACGATCTTTAAGTTCCTGAACAAGTGGATATTGTTTTGCAATATGGTCAAATTTTTGTTTGCTATTAAGTTTCAAGTGCAAAGGCACATCTTCTTTTTCTCCCGCATCTACCAGGATACTGAATTGAATCGCACGATTCTGAAATCGCTCCCAAATGGTTTCCATTAAACTCATTCTTTCTTGCTCTACAAATTTTTGAGCGGTCAATGCAGGTACAGTAATGGTAAAATGGGTTGGATCTTCAATTTGAAGTGTAGCAATCCTAAAAGTGCCAGCTACAGAGTGTTTCAAGTCTTGCTCCATTTTATTAGCATACTCATTCCAACAACTTTGAAGTGTTTCCATATTCAAGGAAATGGCTTCTTTTACTTCTTCAATATTGTATTCACTACCATATTTCTGTTGTAAAACAGCTAGCAAGCTTTTCTTGCCACCTAAATTTGCTTGTGTAGAATTAGCAGGTTTGATAGTAGGTTGTACAGCAGGGGCATCAATAGACTTTTCAGTAGGTTGACTTTTAAGTGTATCCGCTGGTGATGCTGTAATATCTTTATTTACTTGATTAGGTACTGAAACTTTTGCAAAAGCTTTTGAAGTCTCATGAGGAGTAACAGGTGTCTCTATGACTAGCTTAGCTTCAGCGTTAACAACAATATTACTTAATGGAATAATCTTTTTGGTACGAATAGGGTAGTGACTATCAACTAGTTTTTTTTTTACTAGCTGGCCATCTTCCATGCTTAATTCAATGGCTTGTTGTAAAAAATTAAGTTTGATCAACGCTAATTCTACATGCAACCTTTTATTTCTTGCCATCTTGAATTGAATCTCAGCTTCGTTCAAGATATTCAATGCGCTCACTAAATATGGGGTACCAATTTTTTCTGCTGTAGCAACATACTGATCTTTCCATCCTTCGATAGATTCAAGTAAATGCGCACTAGCTTTGTCTTTACAAACAAGGATGTTTCTAATAAATGCAGCCATTCCATATAAAACCGTATCACCTTCAAAACCTTTTTGATTGATCTCTTCGTACAGTAACATAGCACTCGTTAGATCTTGTTCAGTCAGATGGGTGAGTAATTTAAAAAAATAGCCTTCGTCTAAAATATTTAAATGCTCTAGCGTATTGTCGTAAGTCAATGCACCATTAGAGAAACTTACAATTTTATCAAGAATACTCAATGCGTCTCTCATGCAACCTTCACTCTTTTGTGCAATGAGTTGTAAAGCGTTCCTTTCGGCTTTGATTTGTTCTTTTTCTACGATTTCTTCTAAATGTTTTACAGTGTCTTCTGGTACAATCCTTTTAAAGTCAAAAATTTGACATCTACTTAAA
>CAZBJP010000085.1:0-6736 GCA_964492205.1 uncultured Sediminibacterium sp. | reverse complement strand
TAATAAAAACGATTTGGATCTTTTGGATCGTTGAATCTTCTATCCAATTCCATATTGTAGTTTTTATTTACTTTATCAGTGATAGGTTGTAAATCACTACTTAATTTATCTTCTCCAATCACATAGACATAGTTCATAGAATCTCCTTTGTAAGTAGGATCGATTCGACCTATCATGTCAATATTTAAATCGGCAGTAGTTTTTTCCATTGGAAATATAGGATGATCGCCATAATATTTAGAACCTAACAATCCTTTTTCTTCACCAGATACATTCATAAAAACGATATTTCTCTTAGGGCTAAATCCTTTTTTTCTGGCTTGTGTAAATGCTTCGGCAATTGCTAAAACTCCAGTTGTGCCTGAACCATCGTCGTCTGCACCATAATAAATTTCACCATTTTTTATGCCTTCATGATCGTAATGACTCGTAATAAACAAGTATTCATCTGTTTTTTCTTTGCTAGGCATATACGCAATTATATTAGCACTATTTAATTCAACACTTTTTCTATCTGAAGTCCATTCAATAGCAGCAGTATATTTACCAAGCGGTAATTCTGACCACTCTTGTTCGCTGAATTCTTTTGTACCACCAACCAAGGCTGAGCCTACTGTTTTATTTACTGTCATACTAACGAATGCATTCGTATTTGGCACAAATGTTAAACGGCCATTTAAATTGCTTGGCATGCTTGGATTTGATTTTGCTATGTGGATGATGCCAATGGCGCCTAATTTTTGTGCTGCCATCGTTTCATTCATTGTTCTTTCTTTGCCTTCTGTACTGATTATTAATTTACCTCTAACATCCAAAGTAGACTTGTCAGTAAAATCTGCGCCAACATAAAAAAGTTGGTTGGTGGTAAATAAATTTTGTGGGGCAGTAGAGGCACTGATCCAAAAGTCTTTGTCTAAAGTATAGTTTGCACCATTTACTTTCAATTGGCTGTTGGTTATTTTATCCTGAAATAATGTATAGGGCATTCTGTATGAACCTGTGTTCCCTGGAGTCAGATCCATCTTTTTATATTGGCTAACTAAGTAATTGGCCGCTTTTCTTTCTCCCTCGGTGCCAGTCTCTCTGCCTTGCATTTCTGCACTTGCAATAATACTTAAGTGTTTTTTTAGGCCTGCCGCAGTGATCGCTTTTGAAGCAGTTGCTGCATCAATTGTTTGTGCATTGACAACCCCAATACTCAAACTAAGTAGGATAATGTAAATTTTACGCATGTATATTGTTTTAATAGAAAATGTGGTCAAAAAAGTTATGAACAAGTAATTTTATCAACTCTTCCTTGGTGTCTTCCACCTTCAAAAGCAGTATTCATGAAAGCATCAATCATCTCAATCGCTGATTCTATACTTACAAATCTTGCAGGCACACAAATCACATTGGCGTTGTTATGAAGTCTAGTTAATTGAGCAATCTCGGGTAACCAACAAAGTCCTGCTCTAACGCCTTTATGTTTATTGGCGGTAATAGCTACGCCATTTGCAGAGCCACAAAATAAAATACCAAATGCTGCTTCACCTGTTTCGACACTAGTAGCAGTTGGATGCGCAAAGTCTGGGTAATCAACTGAATCTGTTGAATAGGTCCCAAAATCTTTCACTTGGTAACCTTTTTTTTCTAGCCACTCTTTTACTTCTTGTTTGTAAGCTACTCCAGCATGGTCAGCACCCATAGCAATGGGTTTAGATGCATCAAAAACGTAAGCCATATTACTTAATTTTTATTTCGATAAGCGTTTATTCCCATTCTTCATCTGCTTTTTTTACACGCACATAGGCCCATTTTGAAACAATAATACTCAATTCAAACAAGGAGTATAATGGTATAAAGACTAGCAGTTGACTATACCAATCTGGACTTGGAGTAATGAACGCGGCAACAATTAAAATTACTACAGCAGCATATTTTCTTACGCTACTTAAAAATTTAGGTGTGACCATACCAATCTTAGTTAATAAAAAAGCTAATACGGGTAGTTCAAATGCGATACCACATCCAAGGATTAAGTTAGTTAAATTATCTAAATAATCAGCAAAAGTGGGTATCGTTGTAATTACATTTTTTGTGCCTAATTGAAAACTTGCTAAGAAATTAAAAGTAAAGGGGCCTAGAATAAAGAAACCAAATGACGCACCTAAAAAGAAAAAGAAGGAGACCCAAAAAATCATGAATCTAGTATTTCTTAATTCATTTTCTTTTAATGCAGGCTTTATAAAAGACCAAAACTGGTAAAATATAAATGGGAAGGCTGCAATAATACCCCCAACTATTGCCATGCTAATACTACTTAAGAACTGACCACCAAAAGTAGTGCTTTGCATGGTCACTTTTACAGCTGGCATGCATAATGCATCTCCTAAATGTGCCCAATGGCTAAACGCACAAAATAAGCGATAGGTAATAAAATCTGGTTGGATGGGTCCAGTGATGATATTGTCCATCACCCAGTCTCTTTTTATAAAGATAACCAAGGCCATGACTAAAATAGCCGCTGCGGACCTTACGATGGTGCCTCTTAACACTTCAAGATGGTCAATAAAAGACATCTCGGAACCATCTTCTGGATTTAATCGATTAAATAACGCCATGTAATTACAGGAATGAAGCCTAAAGTTAAGGCTTATCGCGGAAAATGAAGGGCTAAAACGAAAAAATAGTACTAGTGGATGGTGAGTTTCACTTTCTCAATTCTGGTGTCGCTCACCATGAGTATTTCGGCATCAAAATGGCTTAAATGGATCACTTCACGCACTTTGGGAATGGCTTCGTGTTTATGGATCAAATATCCACTCAAAGTCTCCGCGGTATCTGCCGCAAAATCGATTCCATATTTTTCATATAAATAATCCAGTTCTAAACGTCCACTGAAAATATATTCATTTGCGGAAATTTTCTTTTCTAAAAATTCTTGTTCGTCGTATTCATCATTGATTTCACCAAAGATCTCCTCAAGTACATCTTCCATAGTTACAATACCAGCGGTTCCTCCAAATTCATCTACTACCCAGGCAATGCTCTTTCTTTTCTTGGAAAATAAATTAATTAAGTCTGCTGCATTCATACTTTCTGTAACTAATAATATAGGATGCAGAATGGCTTTTATATCTTTTGGTTTTTTGAATAAATCAAGTTGATGCACATAACCAACAATATTGTCCAAAGTTTCGTTGTATACAATTAATTTACTCAATTTGGTTTCAATATAAATTGTTTTTAAAGCTTCTATAGGTGTTTGTATTTCGACACCTACAATTTCAGTTCTAGGTACTAAACATTTTCTAACTTTTATATCTGGTAAACTCAATGCATTTTCAAATAAATCAGTATTTAATTCTTGTTGCTCCTGATGTGCATTGGTTTGCTGAACGAAATGCGCTAGATCTACTTTGGTGAATGCTTCTTTTTTATACACCATCTTTACTTGTAATAGATTGCTTAAAACCCATTGAGCCATGTTTACTAAAATGACAGTAAGAGGCTTGAATAGTATATGAAAAAATTGTGCAACAGGCGCAAATGTGCTGATCAAGGCTGCTGCCCTCGCTTTAAAGATGGCCTTGGGTACAAGTTCTCCAATAAATAAGATAATAAATGTGGAAACCAAAGTATTGCCCACTAAAATAGCACCATCGCCTAATCCAAATCTGCTCCAAATGTGGGTATGCAATACTTCTTCAAACAAAATACCGAAGATAACTAATGAGATATTGACACCTATCAAACAAGTGCCAATAAATTGTGTTGGGGCTTCAAGAAAGCCAGCAATGATTTTTCCAGATCTACTGCCTTGTTTTTTCTTCAGTTCTAAACTTAGGCGATTTGCACTCACAAATCCAATCTCATAGCCAGAGAAAAAACCAATTAAGATAATTGAAGCGACGATGGCAAAAATCATAGTTTGTTTTTAAGTGAAAAATCAGTTCTTACCATTCTGGTAAAACTGGTTTAGAATCAATTATTCCTTCTATTTGTTCCATTATTTCAGGAGTTAAAAGGGTAGCGGTTTCCAACGCAGTTAAATTGTCTAATAATTGTGCTTTATTGGTTGCGCCTAAAATAGCAGTAGTTACATTTGGATTTTTTATACACCAAGCGATACTCAATGATGCAGTGCTTACTTTTAATGCTTTTGCGATTGCGCCTAATTGCTGTACTTTATTGATTTTATCTTGCATTAGCCATCTATCTCTTAACCACTCAAATCCTTCTATTTGAAATCTAGAACCCTCTGGAATGCCGTCATTGTATTTGCCGGTTAATAATCCTGCAGCCAGTGGACTCCAAATAGTCGTACCAAGACCTACATTTTTAAAAATTTCTAAAAAATCATTTTCCATTTTGTAGCGCTCAAACATATTGTATTGTGGTTGTTCCATTGCAGGTCCAATCAATCTATACTTTTCTGCTACTCGATGCGCTTCCATAATTTCCACTCCGCTCCACTCACTGGTACCCCAATAAAGGATTTTACCTTGTTGAATTAAGGTGTTCATGGTTTGAACCACTTCTTCGATAGGCGTCGTTTTGTCGGGACGATGACAGAAATATAAATCTAAATAATCTGTTTGTAGTCTTTGTAGTGCTTCGTGACAAGCTTCTGTTAAATGCTTTCTGCTTAAACCGGTTTGGTTAGGTTTATTGGCTTTGCCTCTCCATCCAAAATAAGCTTTGGAAGACAAAACGATAGATGTTCTATCCCATTTTTTTTGACTAAGCACTCTGCCCATCATTTTTTCACTTTCACCTGCCGCATAGACTTCGGCATTATCAAAAAAGTTGACCCCAGCATCATAGGCAATTCCCATCAATTCGTCGGCTATACGGTCATCTATTTGTTTATGGAAAGTCACCCAACTACCAAAACTTAATGTGCTTAATTGAAGCCCCGTTTTGCCCATTTTTCTATAGTCCATATGCTTTATTTAAGGATTTATGCTACTGCTATCTTGGATGATGGCATAGCTATTTGGTTGAGGTTTAAAGATACGAATGTCTGTCAAATTTTGATTAGCTTCTAGCCCTAATCCATAAATCTTTGCTAGTGGATTATGTTGCTTGACCACCACCTCTTTTTCGGTGTAAAACTTGCCTGTGTTTTGGTCCCAATACATCTCTTTGCACCATAAGGTATCACCAAGCGTATTAAAAATAATTACATCTTCTTTTAAAAATACAATATTTTCTGTCTCTTTATATTTTGCGTATTTGGCAGACAATTGGCTTTCGATTTGGTTGCTGTCTTTAAAAAAATCAACATGAATTGATTTTGGAAACTCAATCATTTTACTACTGTCTAAAAGGTAACGATTCATTAAGGGCGCAGTTAATTTTGCACCTAGTTTGCCGTTATTACTTACATAAATAGCCACATCCTTACCAACATCAATTCCCCCAACTCTTGCACCAAGTGCTTTAACAGCGTTTATATCATTCTCGCAAGATGCCATAAAAAAGCAGCTGCCTATACAAGCAACTGCAATTTTTATAAGTTTCATTGGGTTTGAATTAATCATATTTGCGTTTATTGAACCAAACATCACTTAAACTATACCCCACTGTAAATTGAATGAAATTTTCTTTAAAATTGTTGTTATTTCCGCCTCTTTGACCCATTTGTAAGGCTAAGTTCAGCAAAGTAAATTGATAATCATAGGAGCGATATTTTCTTATAGGCATACCTAAACCCATTGTCAAAGCATTTACTTTTAATCCGTTGTTATTAAGATTAATGTAGTCGTTGCCAGTGTAAAATCCAAATCTATAGGTCACAGTAGACCAATAATTTTCGTATGCATACGCGTTAGGAGTTAGTTGTGCGCCAACTCTTAGCATACTTGCATTTCGAACGAAATCTGTGTTACCATAAAATTTATATCGATCTTTCCAGTTTGACTGGTTTAACTCAACTCCAAGGACCCACTGGTCAAAAGCACCTCTTACTGTTACTATTTTTTTGTGTAATGCAAAGCCGAGGTTCAATAAACTTGGTAGCTCAACCCTTCCAATTAAATCTCTTTGCAATAATGCAGTATCTATAGCCTGTTCATTGATACCTGTGAAACTTCCGGTTGATCGAAGGATGTCTTGTTTGCCTCTCAAGCTTTGATCTAAAGTATAAGTGGCTCCAAAACTAAGGCTATACTCGGTTTTGTCTTTTGTTAACAAATTCGTTTTGCTGCTCAGTGGTAGTTCTCCTTGAACACCTAAATTTAAAAATGCACCACCGAAACTAGTATTGGTGCTAGAGAGCGTCTGATAGTAATAAGTTGAATCACTGTTGTATAAAATTGATTTTACTTCAGTTATTTTCTTCCTGCCTAAATTATAACCAGTGTTCATTCCAATACTTAGATATTTCCAACTTTTGCCGACACCAATAAAAACTTGGTTGATACCACCCTCTCCTTTGAAATTATTATAAATGGAGTCGCCAATTTTAGCAGAAAACGCTATTGTATCAACAGCGTAATTGATTTGAGTCAATGGTCTTAAACCAAATGCAAATCCAATTTTTTTTGCTTTACTAATTGGAGCGCCAATAACAATGTAATTAGGCACTAAATAATTGTTTTTTTCTTTTCCAGTGGGTGTTTTTCTCTTTAAGGTTGTATTTGATAAATTCAAGCCTACATCAAATGTGGTCATATAAATACCTCCATAAGTTGCTGGGTTATTAAAATTTATACTTTGTCCAAAAGAACCGTTCATATTAGGGGTATAT
>CAZBJP010000084.1:0-6827 GCA_964492205.1 uncultured Sediminibacterium sp. | reverse complement strand
GAAGATAGGGATAAATTGTTAATAAACTAAATTATTTAGTATTTTTTTACTAATTTGATTAGTTATTTATTTTTATTTTTTATTTTTACATATAATCAATTGATTTTTAATTAATTATGTTTTATTTTATTTTAGTAATAAATTTAGTATTTTCTACATTATTATTTTCAAGTATTTATCTTGCTAGGAAAATAGGTATTTCATAGGATGTAATAAAAGTAGTTCATTTAAAAATAATGATTTCAAATATCAATGTGTATTACTGTTGTAGTATTTATAAATAATACATTTATATAAATAAACTAATACTATTACGTCTGTTAATATCTTAATATCTTAGTTATTCACTATTTATTTTTTCATATGCAGTATATTTTTTAGTTTTTTAGAACCATAATAGTATTATTAATACTGATTTTTATTAATGCATAATATAACTCTGTTATTTATAAATTTTGACCTTTTATAGATTTACACAGGTTATACACTGTTAATTAACGGGTATAATTTCCTATTAATTTATAGATTTAACTAGTTATTGATTTTTCCAAAATTGCTTATTCATTTTTTATACCCATTTATTCTATTTAAAATTGGGTTTATCCACGCTTTTTTTAATTATCCACCAATACTTTGTGTATTTTATTCTCAAACCAAATGTAATTGCTACATATAATATACTAAATTTGCTGCCTATATAATTATTACATACATATGTCTATTATTCAGAACATTCGTGAAAAAGGTGCTTGGATCATCTTTACAATTATTGTGATCGCTTTAATTGCTTTTGTATTACAAGATGGAATAGGTAAACAAGGAAATACAGCTATTTCAGAGTTGGGTAAAGTAAACGGTATTAGTATAAATAAAATTGATTTTGAAGAGAAGGTTGATATTCAAGTTCAAAATTATGCATCACAAGGTGTTAAAAGAGAACAAATTATAGGTTTCTTATGGAATCAGGAAGTAGATCGACTACTTTATAAAATTGAAGAAAAAAAACTTGGTATTACTGTGGGTTCAAAAGAAATTTCTGATATTCTATTCGGAACAGAATCACCATTTAAACAAGAATTTACCGATCCAGCTACTGGAGAATTTAAAGTAAATGAGGCTAAACAAGCAATTGCACAAGTAAAGAAAAGTAAGAACCAAGATCAAATTAATCAAATCGAAAAGATGTATATAGAACCATCTATCGAAAATAGATTAAGAAATAAATACCAAGCTTTGGTTGTAAAAGGTGTACAGTTACCAACCTGGATGGTTCAAAAACAGTTTACAGAATTAAATAGTATTTCTAATATTAATCTAGTTGGTATTCCATATGCTTCTGTTTCTGATAGCTCTATAAAAGTAACCGATGATGAAATTGCAGCCTATCTTAATGAAAATAAAGCCTCTTACCAAGTAGAAGAAACAAATAAAAGTATTAGTTATGTAGGTTTTAGTGCTGCACCAACGTCTGCTGATTCAACGGCTGTTTTAAACAGTATCAGTGCATTAAAAGAAGCTTTCCAAGCAGCGCCGGATGCTGCGGTGTTTTTAAATAAAGTTGGTTCTGATCTTCCTTTTTACAATAGTTATATTAGTGGTAAGTCTTTACAAGTTCCAAATAAAGAGGCCATTATTGCAGCAGGTGTGGGTAATGTTTATGGCCCATATGTAGATTCAAAAAATTATACGATTGCTAAATTAATAGGTATAAAACAATGGCCCGATAGTGCGAGTGTTAGACATATATTAGTTTCAACTTCTGGTCAAAACGGTCAGGTGGTTCGTGATGATAGTACTGCAAAAAAATTAATTGATAGTATTAAAACAGCGATCAACGGTGGAGTTAGTTTTGAATCAATGGTACAAAAATATTCTGATGACGCTGGTAGTAAGGCGAATGGTGGCAAATATGAAATGTTTGGACAAGGTCAAATGGTTGGCCCATTTAATGACTTTTCTTTTGATAATGCTGTTGGTGCCAAGGGTGTTGTTAAAACCGATTTTGGTTATCATTATATTGAAGTTTTAAAACAAACACCAAGAAGCCCCGCTTATAAAATTGCTTATTTATCTAAAGCAATTTTACCAAGTAATGAAACCATAAGTGCCGTTTCTGCTGAAGCTGCTGCTTTTGCTGCTGCCGCTAAAGACCTAAAGTCTTTTAATGAACAAGCAGTTAAATTAAATAAACAGGTTTACCCCGCTACTGGCATAAAAGAAATGGACTATGAAATACCAGGTATTGGTGAATCAAGATCCCTTGTTCGTTGGGTTTATGAAAAAGATTTACAAACAATTTCTGAACCAGTCGAGGTTGGTGATAATTATTTTGTAGCAATTATCACTGGTGAAGAAAAGGTTGGATTAGCTTCTGTTGCTTCTGCAAGACCTCAGGTGGAAGGTATAATTAGAGACAAAAAGAAAGCGGCTCAGATTAAACAAAAATTCAAAGGTAATACTTTAGAAGAAATGGCAGCTAATCTAAAAACAGTTGTACAACCAGCGGATAGCATCAGTTTCACTTATTCAATGATACCAGGGATAGGAAATGAACCAAAACTCGTTGGTGCAGCATTCAATAAAACCCTATTAAATAAACCAAGTACACCTATTGCTGGAAATGCCGGTGTTTTTGTGATCAATGTAAAATCTTTAGGTGCAAAAGCAGCAACTCAAGATCTAACGAACTTTGAAGCAGAATTATTAAATAGAACAAGGTCTGTCGTTTATAGAACCAATATTGGTTTAAAGAAAGTCGCAAAGATTGTAGACAATCGAATGAAAGTATATTAGTAGCCTCTACATTATATACAAAGCCCCCGAATTTTGGGGGCTTTTTTATTCGCTTTTCGAAACTAGAATTCCGTTTGAATAATTAAAAACGTATTAATTTTGCATTATGTCAGAAGCGCTTGTAAATAAGGTATCAGAAAGTGGTTTAATTAGCTTAGATCTTGCACAATATATCACGAATAATGAGGTTGTTGTTTTTGATATAAAACCATTCTTGTTTATGGAACTTATTTTAAAAGAAAAAGAGTTTCGCGCAAGCCTGGCGGGTATTGATTGGAAAGAATATCAAGATAAAATTGTTGGAATTTTTTGTAGTACAGATGCAATCATTCCAATGTGGGCAAACATGCTTATTGTTTCTAACTTATCACCCTTTGCAAAGGCTGTATATTTTGGAGATGAAAAAAAAACCAGAGAATTGTTTTTATTAGAACAAATTCAAAAAATTGACGCAACGGCTTTTTCTGATCAACGTGTAGTGGTAAAGGGTTGTGGCGACACACCAATTGGTGAGTCCGCTTATATTGCTATTACTCAAAAGTTACGCCCTGTAGTGAAAAGCATTATGTATGGTGAGCCCTGCTCCACTGTTCCTGTTTTTAAAAAGAAATAGTTTTATATTTTGCTCATTTTATTTAAGCCCTCATTCTTTAAAATAATTATTTCTCTCAATTTCTTCTCTCACCCTCTCTGGGACCAAATAGCGGATTGTAATTCCATCTTTACAGTTATTGCGAATCAGCGTTGCGGACAGCTCTAACATTGGTGCTTCTAAATATTCTAAACGTGCTCCATGTGTTTCTGTAATTTCAAACCCCGGTCTTCTATATACAATAAATTGATAGTTTTTAATTAGCGCTTCAAAGTTTTTCCATTTAGGTAAATTTTGAAAACTATCTCCACCCATAATGATATAAAATTCATGCTGTGGAAATTGTTCTTGAATATAAGTTAGGGTATCAATTGTGTAAGACGGTTTTGGTAGTTTGAATTCAATATCCGATACCTTAATTTGTGCATCATCTTCAACTGCAAGTTGAGCCAGGTGTAGGCGATCATATTCGTTTAACAAGCTTGCTTGTGCTTTATGTGGATTTTGTGGTGAGACTACAAGCCAAACTTGTTGTATATTAGTGTGATTCACAATATAACTTGCCACCATTAAATGACCGTGGTGTATTGGATTAAAGGAGCCAAAGAATAAGCCTATTTTCATTACAAAATATTGATAATCAAACAATTACAAAACCAATTCTGTAATAATAATACTTTCTGCCTCATCATTCCTAAGACTTAACTGATAACCGGCTACAGATATTGATATTGGGTCCCCGAGGGGTGCTATCTGTTCTACCCTAATTTTTTCACCAGGTATACAGCCCATCTCCATTAGTTTTAAAAATATTTCATCGTTTTCAAACGAATGAATCACGCCCGTTTCCCCAATTTTTAAATCTGACAATTTCTTCATAATAGACTACAAAGATACCATAGTTTATATTTAAGTTCTTACGAAATATGGAGCATTAAAATTCGTTATTAATATAATCATCTTCAGGGTTTTATGAGTACAAATATTTTTTTTAACAAGGCAGACAAGGGAACAACACTTAGCCATAAAACCCTTTTGAAATCTTATCTTGAAAAACAACTTAAAGAGCGGGGTGTTATAATAGAGTGTTTACAATATGTTTTTTGCTCAGATAGTTATCTATTAGAGATCAATAAGCATTATTTAAACCATGATTATTATACAGACATTATAAGTTTTGATCTTTCAGAACAAAAAGGAAACTTAATCGGGGATGTTTATATTAGTATAGATCGTGTAAAAGAGAATGCAAAATTAAATAAAGTGCTTTATAAACAGGAGCTCTTAAGGGTGATTTTCCATGGAGCTCTTCATTTTTGTGGTTATAAGGATAAAAAACCAGCTGATGTGAAGCTGATGCGTTCCATGGAGGACAAATGGCTGAAGGCGTATTTGAAAATTATTACATAGGTTTTTACTATAAAGATGTTCCACGTGGAACACCCCCCCATTAAAATTTGTTTTCTAACTCAAATATCTAACAAAACAATTTTAATATACTATTTATTAAAAGAACAAAAATATTAGCGTGTTCCACAAGAAAACACAAAGCGTTTGATAATCTATTAATTACTAGTGTTCCACGTGGAACGTCAGTAATTTAGAAAAAGCAACCTATCTTTGCATCCTTATGTTTCCAAAATACAACGTTATAGTAGTAGGAGCGGGCCACGCAGGTTCAGAAGCAGCAGCAGCGGCGGCCAATATGGGCTCGAAGGTCTTGTTGATTACGATGAACATGCAGACCATAGCACAAATGAGTTGTAATCCTGCTATGGGTGGAATTGCCAAGGGCCAAATTGTAAGAGAGATAGACGCTCTTGGCGGGTATAGTGGTATTGTATCTGACTTAAGTACAATACAATTTAGGATGTTGAATAAAAGTAAGGGTCCGGCAATGTGGAGCCCAAGGGCTCAAAACGACCGACACCTTTTTGCTAGTAAATGGAGAGAGATGCTAGAGCTTACCCCAAATGTTGATTTTTATCAAGATTCGGTGAACGAGTTAATAATAAAAGACGGAAAAGCTTGTGGGGTAAAAACCAGTTTGGGCCACGAAATTACTGCAGATGCCGTCGTTATTACAAGTGGCACGTTTTTGAACGGAATCATACACATTGGTGAAAAACAATTGGGCGGGGGCCGTGTTGCAGAAAGGGCCGCTACAGGAATTACAGAACAATTGGTTTCTTTTGGTCTTGAATCAGATAGGCTTAAAACTGGAACACCTCCAAGGGTTGATGGTCGTAGCCTTGATTATACTAAAATGGAGGAACAAAAGGGTGATGACGAGGTGGTAGGCTTTAGTTATATGGATATTCCAAGGGTGAAAGCAGCGGATCAACGCTCCTGTTGGATTACTTATACCGACCAAACCGTACACGATATTTTAAAAACCGGGTTTGACCGTAGTCCAATGTATCAGGGGCGTATAGAGGGAGTGGGTCCAAGATATTGTCCAAGTATTGAAGATAAAATCAACCGATTTGCCGACAGAGAAAGACATCAATTATTTGTGGAGCCAGAGGGCTGGAACACGGTAGAGGTATATGTAAACGGTTTTAGTACAAGCTTACCTGAAGAGGTTCAGTACGAAGCCCTTCGTATGGTTCCTGGTTTTGAAAAAGCTAGAATGTTCCGTCCTGGTTATGCTATTGAATATGATTTTTTCCAACCTACACAATTAAAATATACGCTAGAAACAAAGGCCATTGAAAATCTCTATTTTGCAGGACAAATCAATGGTACAACTGGTTATGAAGAAGCCGCTTGCCAAGGTTTGATGGCGGGAATGAATGCGCATTTAAAAATTAACCAGAAGGCGCCATTAATTTTACAAAGAAGTGATGCTTATATTGGGGTATTAATAGACGACTTAATTAGTAAGGGAACGAATGAACCTTATAGAATGTTTACTTCAAGAGCAGAGTTTAGAACCCTTTTGCGACAAGATAACGCAGACTTAAGGTTAACAGAACTTTCTTATAATTTGGGCTTGGCCAATATTGAGCGTATGCGTAAAGTTCAAGATAAAAACAACCATGTTGCAGAGATAAAAAACATCCTCAACACACATTCAATCGAACCAAACGAAATCAATGCATTCCTTGGTACCATTGACTCTGCGGCGATTACAGAAAAACAAAAAGCTGCAAAATTGGTTTTAAGACCAAATATTAGTTTACAACAAATTATGGACCACTCCGCTTCATTAAATGAAAAATTAGCGGGCAACAATCTTGATTATTTGGAGCAAGCAGAGATACAGGTAAAATATGAAAGGTACATAGAAAAAGAAAAAGAAATTGTGGAGCGTATGTCTGCATTAGAAAACAAACAAATACCAGCTAATTTTGATTACGATAAAGTAGCTGCGCTTTCTATTGAAGCAATGCAGAAGTTTAAAAAGATTAAACCAGTAACACTCGGTCAGGCAAGTAGA
>CAZBJP010000083.1:1861-7209 GCA_964492205.1 uncultured Sediminibacterium sp. | reverse complement strand
GTACTCATTGCACCAGCCAAACTCACTAACATTTTACCCCCCTCCAATAAATGGGCTTCGTAGCCTTTAGCAGCATCTACTAAAGCGGCAGCATTAAAATGTCGATAATGATGCTCTATAAACTGTGAAATAGGTCCTTTACTCATGTCGATTGATTTGACGCAAAAGTAATTTTTTTTAGGCATAAATAGTAACTTGTGGTACAATATAGGCACAATGATAAAGACCACTCCCAACCTATTTTTAGCGATAGTTGTATTAGCTATTCCATTTGGCTATGCAGCTTATATCTACCCAAGCTTACCCAATACGATCCCAATTCATTTTAATATCAAGGGGGAAGCAGACGGATTCAGTGAAAAAAGTAGCATTTTTTTAGGTCCAGGCATTTTATCAATTGCAGGCTTAATAACTTTTTTTTTACTTACTAATATTAAGCATTTTGATCCCAAAAAATTCAAATCTGAAGATGATGGTATGTTTAAAAAGTTCGCATTATTCATGGTTACTTTTATGAGCATCATGGGTATAATCATTGTTTATTCTGCTACCAATAACAGTATTAACATTACTAAATTATTATTGCCTTTTTTAGGATTAGTATTTGCTTGCATAGGCTGGTACTTGCCTAAACTACACCAAAACTATTTTGCCGGATTTAAATTACCATGGACATTGGAAAATGTTGACAATTGGGAAGCAACACATCAACTGGCAGGTAAGATCTGGTTATATGGAGGCTTGTTTCAAGCAGTTGCAGCAGCAACATTACCAAGTAAATTAGCTTTCATTTGCTTCATCACTATTGTAGCCATTATGGTCATTATACCTTCTATTTTTTCCTATCGTATGTTTAGAAGAGGCAATACTATTTAATAAATTCAACACTATATACATCACATAATAAGATTTGATCATGAGTAATACACAACATCTAGGCACAAAATTTATCCATGCTGGAGCACATCCAGATCCAAGTACTGGCGCAATTATGACGCCTATTTATCAAACATCCACATACGTACAATCTGCACCTGGTGTACATCAGGGTTATGAATATGCAAGAAGCCAAAACCCAACTCGCTTTGCTCTGGAAGAGGCTTTCGCAGTCATTGAAAATGGAAAATTTGGATTGGCATTTGCAAGTGGCGTAGCTGCTACAGATGCCGTTATGCGTTTATTAGTTCCAGGTGACGAAGTAGTTGCTGCACATGATATGTATGGAGGCTCATTCCGATTATTCTCTAAAGTACATGAAAAGATGGGGATTAAGTTCATATACGTAGATACCTCTAACCCAGAGAACGTAGTCAAAGCCATAACCACAAAGACAAAATTGATTTGGGTAGAAACCCCAACCAATCCATTAATGAACATCACGGATATCGAAGCAATAGCTAAAATTGGCCAAAAAAATAATTGTATTATTTGTGTAGATAACACATTCGCTTCTCCATATTTACAAAACCCTTTGGATCATGGAGCTACCATTGTTATGCATTCAGCAACTAAATATTTAGGTGGACATAGCGATGTCATTCAAGGCTGTTTGGTAATGAATGACGAAAAGCTTAGAGATCAACTATATTTTATTCAAAAAAGTACAGGCGCAGTCCCTGGACCACAGGATTGTTTCTTGGTTTTAAGGGGAATCAAAACCTTACATGTAAGAATGCAAAGACATTGTGAGAATGGAGAAAAAGTTGCAGCTTATTTACGTCAACATCCAAAAGTAGAAAAAGTATACTGGTGTGGATTTACAGACCACCCTAATCATGATATAGCTAAGAAACAAATGCGCGGATTTGGCGGCATGATGAGCTTTACGCTTAAAGACGATAGCATTGAAGCGGCAACAAAAGTATTATCAAGCACAAAAATATTCTCCTTAGCAGAAAGTTTAGGAGGTGTTGAATCTTTGATTAATCACCCGGCAAGTATGACTCATGCATCCATCCCACGTGAACAAAGAATAGCCAATGGATTAGCTGACGGTTTAATACGATTAAGTGTGGGCATTGAAGATGCAGAAGATCTGATTGCAGATTTAGCACAGGCCATTGGATAATGAACCAATCTATTAAAAAATTACTGAATCAAAAAGTAAAACAATACAACCACATTGATTTTATTGAAAAAGATCCAATCAGTATAGCTCATTTGTTTACAAAACAGCAAGATATTGAGATTGCTGCTTTTTTTGCAGCCATCTTTGCATGGGGCAATCGAACCACGATTATACAAAAGAGTAAAGAACTGCTTACAAGAATGGACTATGTGCCATTTGAATTTTGTACGCAACACCAAGAAAAAGATCTTAAAAAATTACTAGGATTCACACATCGAACCTTCAATGATACTGACTTACTGTATTGTATTGCTTTTTTTAAAATGCACTATGCCAAACAAAAAAGTTTAGAAACTGCATTTTTTATAGACCAAGTAACAGGCGAAAAAATAACCACAGTAGAAGCTGGACTAGTTCATTTTAAACATTATTTTTTTTCATTGGATGACGCACCACATCGGACGAAAAAGCATATCGCCTCGCCTGAAAATGGATCCACATGTAAAAGATTGAATATGTTTCTCAGGTGGATGGTTCGAAAAGACCAACAGGGTGTTGATTTTGGCATATGGAATAGTGTTCTTCCTGCAGATTTAATTATTCCTATTGACGTACATGTAGCCAGGGTTTCCAGAAGCTTTGGACTTATATCTAGAACACAAATAGATTGGCAAACCGCAATTGAATTAACTAATTATTGCCGAACTTTAGATCCTAAGGACCCAGTGAAATACGATTTTGCCCTATTTAGTTTAGGCGTCACTGAAAAAATTAGATAAATAGTTTCCTATGGAAAAAGCCTTGTATGAAATCGAGCAACTGTCACAAAACGATTTGATTGCTTATATCAATGATTGTATCAATCATGATTTCAATAAATTGGTACAATTGCTTTATCGAATTGATGTGTCTGAGCAAAAACTGAAAACAATCTTACAATCACATCCCAATGAAGATGCTGCTAAATTAATTGCAGCAGTAATGATAGAAAGATTAGCAGCAACCAAAGCAGCAAGAGCAAGTTTTGCTAATAATAAAATTGAAGGACCAACTACAACAGGTAATAACCATAAAGAGGAGGACGAAGAATTAGAACGTTTCTAAAACCTTAACTATTAAAAAATAATTTCAGTAAAATTATAGATCCCCCAATTGAGGACGCAACACAATATCTTCTACCACCGCTTGTGGACTCAATTGTGTGGCAGCGTAGATCATTTTAGCAATATCATCCGCCTCCATAATTCTTGCTTCTGATACTCCAGATCCTTTCCAGCTATTGGTATAAGTAGCACCTGGACAGACTGCTGTTACTTTAATGCCTTTATCTTTAAGTTCTACTCTAAGGTTGGCAGAAAAACCAAGCAATGCATATTTTGAAATACTATAAGACCCCCCGTTTGGATAGGCTTGTAAAGATGCAATAGAACAAATATTAAAGATATGTCCTTGTTTTGCTTTTAGCATAGCAGGCAAAAGATCACGCGTTAAATAATAGGCAGAAAATAAATTCGAATTCATTTGTGCTTCTAATTGACCTACTGGTTCGTCTTGTATTTGACCTGGTAAAAAATAACCAGCATTGTTGACCAACACATCAGGCACTGTTCTTTCCAATACCCATTCAGAAAAACAGTGCACTTGTCCTTTAATTGACAAATCTGCATGTACAAATTCAATCTTAATAGCTGGATAAGTTTTTTGTAATTCAGCTGCTGCCTTAGCCAGATCTGCAGGTGTTTTACTGGTTAAGTACAAGTTGTGTCCCGCTGCAGCAAATGCTTTTGCTATAGCATAACCAATTCCTTTGGAAGCACCTGTGATAATGATATTCATAAATTCATACTTTACGCTATAAAGATACCACCCAAAATGGTAATTTAGCAGTTCAAATATCAATACAACCAATTCAAATGGCATATAAAGACCTATTTTTTGATCTAGATCATACCCTGTGGGATTTTGAAACTAACTCCAAGGAAACTATTCAAGAACTATATAACACGCATGATCTTGCAGCATTAGGTATTGAAGATTTTGATGGATTTTATAGTACCTATTCTCAACACAACCATCGATTATGGGAACGCTATACCAAGGGCTTTATCAAACAAGAAGAGTTAAGATGGAAAAGAGTGTATTTAAGTTTACTAGATTTTAAAGTGGCAAATGAAAAATTGGCAAAGGAAATGTCTCAAGCTTATTTGGAAATTTTACCCAATAAAAAACATTTATTTCCTTATACAATTGAAATACTAGATTACTTAAAGAACAAGAAATACAAAATGCACTTGATCACTAATGGATTTGATTCGGTGCAATTTAAAAAAATTCGAAATTCAGGATTACAGGATTATTTTATTGAAGTAATTACTTCAGAAGCAAGTAACAGTTTGAAACCACATAAAGACATTTTTGAATACGCTTTAAAAAATACGAATGCTGCTGTGACAGAAAGTATCATGATTGGAGACAATGAATCTGCTGATATACAAGGCGGCATCAATATAGGCATGGATACCATTTTTGTGAACCATATTCAAGCCACACCAACTATTCCAGCAACCTATACAATCACGCATTTAAAGGAATTAGAAAATATCTTATAAGAAATTTCTATTGGATTACCATTTAGCTAAGACAGTCACACCGCCTTTCACGGTGTCGCCAATCTTACAAGTAATTTCGGTGCCAATTGGTAAAAGTAAATCTACCCTACTGCCAAATTTGATAAAACCATATTCATCGCACTGATTGAATTTGGTTCCAATAGCAGCATAATTACAAATTCTTCTAGCAAGAGCGCCAGCAATCTGTTTTAATAAAATTGATCCTTTTTCATTTTCAACGACCACAGACCATCTTTCATTATCGGTGGATGATTTTGGATGCCATGCCACTAAAAATTTTCCAGGATGGTATTGATTGTATATAATATTACCAGCAACAGGCAAACGATTTACATGCACATTGGCAGGACTCATAAATACACTTAATTGTATTCTTGGTTCATTATAAAACTCATCGGGTATTACTTCTTCAATCACCACTACTTTTCCATCTGCAGGAGACACTATTGCAGATGTGTCCTTCGTCAAAACACGATTGGGCATTCTAAAAAAAGAAACAATGAATAAAAAGAAAGCCAACAGGAGTATAAAAACAGCCCAAGCCAATAATGCGCTTATTGGAAATAAATAAGAAAAATTAATCAAGTTTAGAACACCTACCACAAACGCAACCAAAGCAATAGTCGCTGTACCTTCTCTATGTATCGTCA
>CAZBJP010000083.1:0-1837 GCA_964492205.1 uncultured Sediminibacterium sp. | reverse complement strand
TGGGCAAAGGTAATTCATCTAAAAGATAAATTGAAGCAATATCCAAACAAATGGACCAGCAAAAAGGACCGAATCAAAACGATCTAAAAAGCCCCCATGTCCAGGCATCATGCTACCACTATCTTTTACGCCAGCTAGTCGCTTTAATTTACTTTCAAAAAGATCCCCAAAATTCCCCATCACTGATGCGACAAAGGTGATCATATACAAATACTTAGCTGAGATTGGGATATATTGTCCAGCAACAATAGATAAAATAACTACTGATAAAATCACGCCAGCAATCGTCCCTTCCCAAGTCTTTTTAGGGGAAATAGGAGAGATAGGTGTGCGGCCAATAAATGAGCCCACTAGATAGGCCATTGTATCATTTACCCATACTGTTACAATTATTAAGATGGGCACCATCAATTCAATGTTTGGAATAAACATAGACATCATTGAATTCAAAAACATACCTCTAATAGAAAAAAATAAGGAAAGACTTATGGTAATATAGATCAATCCAAAAAAACTAATCGCTAAGTTTTTTATCTCCGCTCTTCTTGCAAACACATCTGCCACCATCATCAAAACTAAAGCTACAGGCATGGCTTTCAAGCCAATCCACCTTAAATCAATCCCTTGAAACGCAATAGGCAAAATATTTTTAATGAATGAAGGCAGTTCAATATCTGTTGGTGCCAAGCTTGTCATCATCAATACGCCTACCACCAATACCCCCCATTGATGCATTTTTGAAATCTGTGCATAAGAAGGAAATATAGTGCGCATTAATTTTTGGTATTCAACTAAACAACCTGCTTGTATCACCAGAAATAAAACAAAATAAGACCAATTATTAAAAAGCAATCCCGCTAACATAATCAACACAAACACTATTGCCGATAATGCCCTTACTTTAAATACAGAAAAATTAAATGCCATGAGGCTTACTTTGATGAAGAGTTAAAATTAATTGATTTAAGTTGTTTGAACAAGATCACGATCACTAATAGTGCTAGCAATAGCCAATAGTAAGCAAAATTAGAATCCATTACTTTATCAATTTGCTTAGGATTATTTCTTACCATATACAAAGCAGTTACACCAATTGCGTTGTTGATAAAATGCATAAATATAGGCAACCAAATTGTTTTAGTGTAATAATAGATTAAGCCCAAAACAATACCCAATGACATTCTAGACAAAAAGCCAAAATAAGAAAAATGAAACGCACTAAATAGAATAGCCGTCACAAGAATTGCCACAAAAGGCTTACCCGACCAGTCCATGATTATTTTTTGAAGACTTGCTCTAAAATACAATTCTTCCACTATAGCAGGCACCACCGCAATGGCCAAAATGGCAAACATCAAATCCCAAATAGAACGCATTTGCGTCATTGCCAACATTGCTTTTTTATATTGTGCTTCTAAACTAGTTGCCCAATTGCGCACTGAACTTGAAAAAGTTAATTTATCAGTAAGATCTCCTAAAGCACCACTTAATAGTAGCCCAGTGATTGCTAATAAAAAAACAATCAACACTTGTTTCTCGGAGGAAATAGACCTAAAACCTAAATTAGTACCCATATTACCCGGGGTAAAATAGGACACTACCAAAACTGGCAAACCAAAAGCAATGATCGAGGCTAAGGCATTTGAAACCTGTGTCATGCTGGTATATTCCGGACGCATTAAAATAGTCTGAATTTCAGTGAATGGTACATGTAAAGCAGCTGCCACTATGGAAAAAGTGATCAAGCCCCCTAAAACCATACTCAATCCTGTCATGGCAATAAATAAAACCATCCTGAATCCAGGGGTCATATTAAAAATAGAAGTTTCATTTGTAG
>CAZBJP010000082.1:0-7210 GCA_964492205.1 uncultured Sediminibacterium sp. | reverse complement strand
TATTCCAGCCTTATTACAAATTCCTATCTTCTTTGCTTTGTATAGTTTCTTTAATTCAAATATTGCACTAAGAGGGCAGTCATTTTTGTGGAGTCAGGATTTATCTAGTTTTGATTCAATTTATACCCTTCCTTTTAGTATCCCATTAGGTTTTGGCGACCATATTAGTTTATTTACATTGACAGCTGTATTGACTACTTTTATTTCTTCTATTTATAACATGTCCATGACGCCAACTCAAGATAATCCAGCGTTAAAGTACATGCCTTATATTTTCCCATTCATGTTGTTGTTCATCTTCAATAGTTTGCCTTCTGCATTAACATGGTATTACACCGTATCTAATATTGTTACCTTATTATTACAATTAGTGATTCAAAAACTGATCATTAATCATGATAAAATATTAGCAGATATTGAAGTCAAAAGAAAGACACCAAAGAAAAAAAGTAATTGGCAAGAAAAGTATGAGCAAATGATGGAGGCTCAGAAAAAAGTTCAAGCACTTAAAGAGAAAACCAAAAAATAGTATTGTTACTAAAAGAGACCTGATTAATATTTAGGTCTCTTTTATATTTATATATTTCACTATGCTTCGATTACCCCCATTAATTGCTTGCTGTTTCTGCTTCTCTTTTTTTAATACTAATGCACAAACTAAAGTAGTGGGTGAGTGCGCTATTACCTATAATATTCATCAAATAGTTCAGACAGATACTACTGTTATTGGTCAAAAATTTGTGTATATAAAAGGCAACGTTTGCAAGACAATTTTCAAAACACCTGAGTTGACACAAACCTTAATTTTTAATACTCAACATGATACAGCTACTATTATAAAAGAAATCGGGTTGAATAAACTACTTCAATATATAAAGTACGATCCATTAAGTAGTGCCAATTTAGTGTCATCAAAAAAGAAAGATTCCTTAAACTTGATTTTAGACTACTCATGCGAAGCCATTACACTCAATTGGTCAGATGGAACTGCAATGGATGTATTTTATACAAAAGCAATAATTCCAACTGTTACGGTATATGAACAAGCTTTTAAAGAAATTCCTGGATTAGTATTAGCTTATCAACTACATACAATTGATGGGTCTAAGATTTTATATACTGCAACCAAAGTAGATTTTAGCCCAATCACTTTGAATGTGTTTGAGGTGAACAAAACGCTGTATCAATTAATTGAATAGTAACTAAGGAGTTTGAGGGCTAGGCGCTTTAAACCTTGGTAAAACAACCTTGTGACGATAAGGAATCACATAAGTGATATTGCCTTTATTGTACTTAAGATAATTAGTTTGAGCTGAATTTACATTTACACGAACTGATAGCCCTTTAAAAACTAAACTAGATCTCAAATCATGAAATGTAGTTAGTTTATGATTTAAATTACTTAGGTTCTTTAGAGAATACTTTTCAGTTGCTTTCTTAGAATCAGTCGTACCTGTTATAACAGATGATGCGAATGTAGTAGATGATAATACTACTAAAACGAATGAAGTTAATATGGTTTTTAGGGTCTGCACGGTTATTACGAAGTTAAAACATTATAACAATTCTACATAAATATTTTTTTAACTATATATTAATTTTTTGTGTACAATAAATTGGGGCAAATGTAAACCTGAACACGTACATTTAATAAACAACATTGGGATGAAATATTGTTATTTTATTGAATATCAATGCTTTATTAATAATATTTAAACAGATGCCATGTTTAATCATCAATTTGAAGAGGAAAGTGGGAATATTCAAGAGCTGCTGCTTCGCTACCAAAACTTAAAAACTGGTAAAGCAAATTCTTATATTGAAGAGGACGATTTTGAAAAAATTATAGCTCATTTAGACGAACAAGATGCGATTATTGAAGCTATTGAAGCGGCAGATATTGCTTTGGCGCAATTCCCTTCTTCTGCGTTACTTATGATTAAAAAAGCAGATTTATTATTAGCTACAAGAAAGTATACGGAAGCGCTTGATTTGTTGAATACAGCTGCGTTGTATGACCACAAAGATATGAACTTGTTTATCCTCAAAACAGATGCTTACTTAGCATTGGATCAACCTGAGGAAGCAATTGTGCTTTTGCAAGAAGCTTTGCATTTATTTGAAGGAGCTGAGAGAACAGAATTACTTTTTGAATTAGCAGATGTATATGATGACCACGAAGCTTTTGATAAAGTGTATGATTGTCTTCAATTGATTTTAGAAGAAGAACCTACCAACGAGGAAGCTTTGTATAAAATTTGTTTTTGGACAGATTTTACGGGTAGAAATGAAGAGAGTATAAGATTACATCAACAAATTATTGATGAACAACCTTATAATGCTTTGGCCTGGTTTAATTTAGCTGCAGCCTATCAAGGTATCAAATTATATGAAAAAGCAATTGATGCGTATCAATTCGCCATAGTAATAGATGAAAAATTTGATTATGCCTATCGTAATATGGGAGATGCCTATTTGCGCATTAGGAAGTATAAAGAGGCCATTGAAGCGTTGGAAAAAGTGTTAGAGTTGTCTAGGCCTGAAGATGTAATTTATGAAGCAATAGGGCATTGTTACCATCGATTGAAAAATTATGCACAAGCACGCTTTCATTATAAAAAAGCAGTACATCTAAATTTAGATGACAGTAGATTATACCAAAAAATAGCCTCGACATATATGTTGGAATCAAAGTGGCAAATGGCAATTAAACAAATTGAACATGCCATTCGTATTAACAAACATATTCATGAGTATTATATTATGATGGGTGAATGTTACATGAATTTGAACCAATTTAAAGAAGCTGCAAATTATTTTGGTATAGTCGTTAAACATAAACCTAAACAAATTGCCGGTTGGGAATTTTTCATACGCAGCTTAATTGCTAATGACCAATTAGATACTGCATTAGAGCAAACTGAATTGGCCTATATGTCCACACAAGGTAAAGTGATTTTTGTGTATTACAGAAGTGCTATTCTATTTATGATGCATAAGCGCAAGGAGGGATTATTGCAATTAGAAATGGCCTTATCTAAATCTGGTAAATGGCTAAATAAACTGATTAAATTTTATCCTGAGCTTATACAGGACGCTAAAGTGGTTGAATTAATCAGTCAATACAAGAAGCTTAAATAAGCTATTTGATTTTAATTTACCTTTGCAAAAAAAAACTAACTTAATGATGAATTTCAATTTAACACAGATTCCAGAGAGAACGCAGCAACCTAGACAATTTGGTTTAACCATGGTGATGGACAAAGGACTTAGTTTGAAAGATGCAGAAAATTTTTTGAGTATTGGTGCGCCTCATACTGATATTGTTAAACTAGGATTTGGCACTTCGTTTGTTACACCGAATCTGAGAGCAAAGATTGAGTTATACCAACAACATAATATTCCAGTTTATTTTGGGGGGACTTTATTTGAAGCCTTCATCATTAGAAATCAATTTGATGATTATGTTGCAATGTGTAAAGATTATAATATTGATGTAATAGAAGTGAGTGATGGATCAATTGAAATTCCACATACAGAAAAATGTGGGTACATTGAAAAAATTTCAAAATTTGCCAAAGTATTTAGTGAAGTTGGAAGCAAAGATGCCGCACATATTATTCCTCCATACAAGTGGATTGAATTGATGAGCGCGGAACTTAACGCAGGGGCATCATATGTCATTGCTGAAGCAAGAGAAGCTGGGAATGTAGGTATATATAGAGGCTCAGGTGAAGTAAGAGAAGGTTTGGTACAAGAGATTTTAACAAAAATACCTGCAGAGAAAATACTTTGGGAAGCACCGCAAAAAGCACAACAATTATATTTTCTTGAGTTGATTGGCTGTAATGTAAACTTGGGTAATATTGCGCCTTCTGAAATCATTCCATTAGAAGCGATGCGTATTGGCTTACGTGGGGATACATTTCATTTATATTTAAATAAATAAAAGTGAGACATTTTGGACTCATTGGATATCCATTGTCACATTCTTTTTCGAAAGGGTATTTTGCTAATAAATTTTCTAAAGAAAATATTAAGGATGCACAATATGAAAATTATCCTATTGAATCCATTGACTTGTTTCCAAGTTTGTGGGAACGTGATTTCTTCTTACAAGGATTAAATGTAACTATTCCCTATAAAAAGGCAGTGATTCCATTTTTGCAATATCCATCCACAGTGGTGGAAGCTATTCAAGCATGTAATTGTGTTCGAAAGCATGAAGGCGCTTTATATGGTTATAATACAGATGTTATCGGGTTTGAAAAATCATTATTACCTTTTTTAAAACCGCATCATCAAAAAGCACTGATTTTAGGTACAGGAGGTGCTGCTGCAGCGGTAGAATGGGTATTGAAAAAATTAGGCATATCGTATCAGTTCGTGTCTAGAAATGAATCAGATAGATGTATCAATTACAAATCCCTCCATCCAGACATCATTGCATCGCATACATTACTTATTAATACTAGCCCCGTTGGCATGTATCCTAATGCAGATGAAGCGCCAAATTTGCCTTACGAAGCCCTCTCTAAGATGCACCATTTATATGATCTTGTATACAATCCTGCACAAACTAAATTTCTAACATTGGGAGTAGAAAAGGGTGCAACCATACAAAATGGATTAGACATGTTGCATATTCAAGCCAACGCGAGCTGGGAGCTATGGAATAGTCCAATTCCAATGGTGCAATAACAATTTGAATAAAAAAGTGTTAGACAAAATTGAAGCAATTAAGTTATTGCTTACTTAAAAATTCAAATAATTGAGTTACTGCTTTTTGTCTATGGCTAAATTGGTTTTTTTCTTCTATCGTCATACTTGCAAAGCTTTTGGTAGCACCTTCAGGTACGAAAATAGGATCATAACCAAATCCCTTTTCTCCTTGCATGGTAGTCAAAATATAGCCTTTGCAAACCCCTTCAAAATAATATTCTTGTTGTTTCCATATAAGACATATCACTGTTCTAAATTGTGCAGCTCTATTTTCAAGACCTGTCATTTTTTTTAAAACAAGGTCAATATTAGCCTGAAAATTCCTGTTTTCACCAGCATATCTTGCACTTTTCACACCTGGTTCACCCCCTAAAGCGGCAATTTCTAAACCTGTGTCTTCACTAAAACAATTTTCATGGGTCATGTTAAAAATCGTCCTTGCTTTCTCAGCGGCATTCATTTCCAGTTGATCATGTGGTTCCGGAATATCAATATCAAAACCAGCTTCTTTTAGTGGAATAATTTCAAAATCACTTCCAACTAAAGATTGAATTTCGGCAACTTTATTTCGATTGTTTGTAGCAAAAATGAGTGTATGCATTTGAAAAATAAAGTTCTGTTTATAATTTAAAAATCAATTTCAATGCATTCCATAATTTCATTTTTTCAACTTTGGACGCTTGATCAATTCCTTGCATATTCGATAAATTATTACAGAATAATAATGCTGTTGTTCCAAGTAAAATTGGCGAATATAATTTAGTTGGTAATTTTATTTTTAATTGTACAGGATTAATATCAAAAATTAATACGAAATCTGAAGGTACTTGTGCTAAAATTTGATGCAATGAAAAGTTTTTATTTGCAAGATTAATTAATGCAATATCAGCGATCGTTAATTTACAGGCATTTAAAATTGAAGTCAATAAATCAAAAGCTCTTTCATTTAAGTGAACGGCATTGGAATCTTGCACTAAAACTAGGATCTTTTTTTGGTGTTCGCCAAGGAATTTGATGGGGGTAATTGGGTCGTTTTCTGCCGCCAATGTTGTGTTTTCAGTATCAGCAGTGGAGATAACAGGTTCTTTTTTATCCACATTCACAGGAGTGTTGCCCAATACTAAGCTTTCTTTGTATAGGTTCACTAATACGCTATTTGGCAGGCTATTTTTAAATTCTTTCATGGGATTTCGATAAGGGAAATTAACTGAATTGATTGGATTGAAAAAATAACAATTGTAAGTCTTTATTTTTTTGTGTTTCTTTGTGCTTGATTTAGCATCAAAAAACGAATAAAAATGAGCGCACAAAATATCCCATTTATTGAAATGCCGAAGGATCAATTAAGACAATTGGATCCTAAAAATTTCTTCTTTGGAAAGAGTTTTACGAATTATATGTTGGCAGCAGATTATGTTGATGGCGAATGGAAAAATGCAGTCATTAAAAAATTCGAACCATTGCAATTAGATCCGTCAACTGCGGTATTGCATTATGGTCAATCTATTTTTGAAGGTATAAAAGCTTACAAAAGTGCAACGGACCAAGTCGTAATTTTTAGACCACAAGAAAACTTTAAGCGTTTTAATATCTCTGCAGAAAGAATGCAAATGCCTACTGTTCCAGAATGGTTATTTATGGATGGCATGAAACAGTTAATTAAAATTGAACAAGGTTGGATTCCAAAAGAAGAAGATCATTCTTTATATATCAGACCATTCATGATTGCCACAGATCCTTTTTTAGGAGTGCGTCCTTCTGCAACTTATAAGTTCATGATTATTTTAGGTCCAGCTGGTCCTTATCATGCCGAGCCAATGAAAATTTTAATTGAACAAAAATATACTAGAGCCACTCCAGGTGGAGTAGGTTTTGCAAAAAATGGAGGTAATTATGGTGCAAGTTTATATCCTGTGGCTTTAGCGCAACAAAAAGGGTATGATCAAGTTTTGTGGACCGATGCCTTGGAACATAAATATGTAGAAGAGGTAGGTATGATGAATGTAATGTTTGTCATTGATGGTAAGGTAATCACGCCAAGTTTAGAAAGAGGTACAGTTTTAAAAGGGGTAACAAGAGATAGTGCGATTACGCTATTAAGAGATATGGGTTACTCAGTGGAGGAGCGCAATTTGTCTGTGGAGGAAATTGTTGCAGCCCACAAGGCTGGCAAGTTGGAAGAGGTATTTGGAGTGGGTACTGCTGCAGTGGTGTCCTTAATTTCTAAACTTGCAGAGGGAGATTATGTAATGGAATTTGATGTAAATAAGCTAAAAGTGGCGACAAGCCTTAAGAAGCAATTAAATGACATCCGTGTGGGCTTAGCAGAGGACAAACATGGATGGCTAGTAAAAATTTAGTTAAAACACTGTAAATCAGTTATTTAACTAATAAAAACAAAGACAAACGTGTGGTAAAAGTGGCCACCTGCTTAATTTTTTAAAAAATAGCAAATAAACATTTTGGTAATTCGTTTACAGCCATTACC
>CAZBJP010000081.1:5250-7288 GCA_964492205.1 uncultured Sediminibacterium sp. | reverse complement strand
GCAAGTTGCAAGTAAACCTTACGATGTTTTAAATAGTGCAGAAGCAAAAGCAGAAGCTGTTGGAAACGCATTTTCTTTTTTACATATCACCAAGAGTGAAATTGATTTACCAGAAACGGTAGACATTCATAGTCAACAAGTATATGATATTGCATTAGATAATTTAAATGCATTCATGCAAAGAGATGTGTTGTTTAAAGAATCAAAACCTTGTTATTATATTTATCAATTAATTATGGACGGACGCGCACAAACTGGATTGGTATGTGTGAGTAGCGTAGATGATTATGAAAATGGGATCATCAAAAAACACGAGTTCACTCGACCAGAGAAGGAACAAGATAGAATCAATCATATCAAAACTACAGGGGCACAAACAGGTAATGTTTTTTTAGCTTATCGCAACCAAGCAGCGATAGATACATTAATAGAAAAATGGAAGACTACTAAGAATGCAGTGTACGATTTTACTGCAGACGATGGCATACAGCATACTGTATGGGCAGTGAGCGATACCGATACGATTGCTCAAATAACGAATTTATTTGCTACAGAAGTGCCTTGTACTTATATCGCAGACGGACACCATCGAGCAGCTTCTGCAGCAAAAGTGCGTTTGGCATTAGGAGACAAGGCGACACCAGCAGCAAATTACTTCTTAACGACTTTGTTTCCTTCCAATCAATTGGCGATCATGGATTATAACAGGGTGGTGAAAGATTTAAACGGATATGAAGCAGAAGCTTTTTTATCAGCATTAGAACAAGATTTTGATATACAAAAAACTGATGCAGCTTATAAGCCAGATGCATTACATCGTTTTGGTTTATATATGAATCGTCAGTGGTATGCCTTAACCGCAAAACCGGGCACATATAATGATGCCGATCCAATTGGTGTTTTAGATGTGACGATATTATCCAACAATATCTTAGACAAATTATTGGGTATCAAAGACCAAAGAGTAGACAAAAGAATTGATTTTGTGGGTGGAATTAGAGGGATGGAAGCCTTAGAAACAAGAGTGGATAGTGGAGAAATGGCATTGGCGATAAGTTTGTATCCAGTGACTTTAGACCAGTTGTTTAATATTGCTGATGCGGGTGAAGTGATGCCACCAAAAAGTACCTGGTTTGAGCCAAAACTGAGAGATGGATTGTTAACCCATTTGATTTACGAGTCCAACAATTAGTGGTACAATTAAATTTTTAAAAAGATTTTAGTAAAAGTTAAAAACGCATATTTTCTATCTAAAACCAGTCGAAAGACTGGTTTTTTTTGTATTTTGTTATACAATTTGCTTGCTATGGAATCTAAAAGACTTTTTGATTGTATTGAATATCAGTTAAAACATTTTCCGCAAGAAGCGATGTTAGCTGGAAAGGAAAATGGAGGCTGGAGAAAGTACTCTACTGCTGAAGTTGCTTCAACTGTGAATGCATTGAGTGCAGGCTTGTTAAGCTTGGGTTTGTCTGGTAATGACTTTACGCCAGAGGGTTCAGATAAGATTGCAATCATTAGTAGTAATCGTCCAGAGTGGTTGATGGCAGATATGGCCACACAGCAAATTGGTGTTATATGGGTGCCAGTTTATCCAACTACCAATCCATTAGAGTTGACTTTTATTTTGAATGATGCATCTGTGAAATATATGTTCGCGAGCAATCAAGAATTATACAATAAGGTGATGTCGATCAAGGACAAAGTACCATGCTTAAAAGAGGTGTATACTTTTGATCCAATAGAAGGGGCAAAGCATTGGACAGAATTGTGTTTGAAAGATGCAGATTTATTGCAACAAGTAGAAGTGGTAAAGAAAACCATTCCAGTAGAACAGGTAGCCACATTCATTTACACTTCAGGAACAACAGGTACACCAAAGGGTGTGATGTTAACGCATCATAATATTTATTTTAATTTACAAATGGGAAAAAAAAGTTTTCCATTTCCAGATGCGCCAGATCAAAAAGTATTAAGTTTTTTACCACTGAATCATATTTTTGAAAAAGTGGCATCTTATATTTATTTGTATAGTGGC
>CAZBJP010000081.1:0-5240 GCA_964492205.1 uncultured Sediminibacterium sp. | reverse complement strand
AGTGGCATGAGTATTTATTATGCCGAGTCAATGGATACGATTGGAGAGAACATAAAAGAAGTGGCTCCAGACGGATTCTCAACGGTACCAAGGTTATTAGAGAAAGTATTTGAAAAAATTATGCTCAAGGGAGAAGAACTAACTGGCATCAAGAAAAAATTATTTTTTTGGGCTGTTAAATTGGCGGAGCAATATGATAATTTAATTCCAGGTTCTGCATGGTATCAGCTACAATTAAAAATTGCAAATAAATTAATTTTTAGTAAGTGGAGAGAAGGCTTAGGAGGCAATGTAAAGTTTATTGTTACAGGAGGTGCTGCATGCCAAGTAAAATTATTACGCATTTTTAATGCGGCACAAATACCAGTTTATGAGGGATATGGCCCTACAGAGAATAGCCCAATAATAAGTGTAAATCAACAAAGACCAGGAGGTATGAAATTTGGCACTGCTGGTCCAGCGATAGAAGGCGTGCAAGTGAAGCTAGAGGAAGATGGAGAAATATGTGTGGCAGGTCCAAGCGTGATGAAAGGATATTATAAATTACCAGAACTAACTGCAGAGACGATCATAGATGGCTGGTTGCACACAGGAGATATTGGTGTGATAGAGGATGGTAAGTTTATTAAAATTACCGATCGTAAAAAAGAACTCTTTAAAACAAGTGGTGGAAAATATGTAGCACCACAACCTATTGAAAACAAAATGAAGGAAAGTCCATTCATTGAGCAAATTGTTTTAGTGGGTGACAATAAAAGATTTGTAAGTGCCTTGATTGTTCCAGGATTTTCTAAATTAAGAGATTGGGCAAAGCAACATGGTATAGAATATACAAGTAACGAGGACATCATTAAAAATTCAATGGTACTTGCTGTTTTTGATGCTATTGTAGCTGAATACAATCAGTTATTCAACCAAGTAGAACAAGTAAAGAAGTTTACTTTGTTACCGAGAGAATTCACCATCGACAAGGCCGAGATGACGCCTAAATTAAGTATTCGTCGTAAGCAGGTATTAGCGAATTTTGAAAAAGAAGTAGACGCGATGTATCAATAAGCCAATTAGCTTATAATCAACTCTTTGTGAAGTGAATGCAAATTAGGTCTAAAAATAGTTTGCTTTCATGAGAATTAATTCTATGTTTGTTCTAGCAAGTCAAGAACAAAATTCTTTTTTATTTGGAACCCTCCCCGGTTTGTGCTTTTAATTTTCTATCAAAAGCACACGCTTCCTTAAATAAATATTTTTGTTTTTAACAATCAATGCACTACTGTGTTGATTCATCTGTGTTTTTTCTCCCCCCGAAAAAAAGTATGGACGTTTAAATAATTATACATGAGCATAAAAAACATTCTCATGGTTACAATTGTACTATGTACAATTTTGCCAAAGAACCAAGTAAAAGCGCAAACTATTAGCGCTCCAACTCAAACGCCTACAAGTCTTTATGGATGGGGACTTGCAAGTGGGATATCTGTGAACAATTTTACTTATGAATCACCTCATACAGGTATCAATCTTGGGTATACTGCCAATGGATTTGTTGACAGAACAATTGGGAAAAATTTAAAATTGAGATTAACCGTAGGCTATACTCAAGCAGGGGGCACATTAACGACGTTTAAAGATGATACTCGTTATGGATTTGACCCGATGTTTACTTTTAAAAACACAAAAGAAAGTAGTTTTTTATTGTATAGTATTGATACTTGGTTATCGATGTTTTATGAAAAAAAGACAGCACAAAATTGGTCTTATTATGCAGGCATAGGCGGTGGTATGGCTAATAAAATGGGTGAATATGAAAAATACGAAAAAACAGGTGAATTTGTAACGGGTGTTTATGGCACTGTAGAGAATAAACAATTTACCAATCGATTTCAAAGAAGTTGGTTCAATAGCAATGTCACTGCAGGTGTTCAATTACCAACTAAGAAGTTTAATCTATTTGTGGAAGCAAGGTACATTTTGGGTATTACAAGTGTAAGACCAAATTATTCTTATATAGAATTTGATGGTGTAGAAAGTGAAATAAGAACCAATGCATTTCAATTAACCGTTGGTGCAAGAAATATGTTTGGTCCAAATTTTTTGAAATTAAAAAAGCAAACTAAATAACCATAAACTAGAATAAAAATCAAAAATCAAAAAAAAGTAATACTATGAAACAATTCAGATTCATACTACTTTGTGCTACTATCGGAGTAATGACAGCAGGTCTTACAGGTTGTACTAAAAGTGTATATGACGAAAAACAAGCATTAGAAGCGCAGCAAGGTTTGTTGCAGTTCAAATATGCAGAAGAAACCAAGTTGGAATTATTAAGACAATCTGGTGCAACTGCTTTACAACAGTTAATCGGACAGTTTGCTCTGAAAGCTATTACAACTAAAGATAGTTTAGACAATGTAAATGCAATTTCGGGCCTAAGAAAGAGAGATATTAGTATTAGAGTTGTAGATATTGCAACTGGAAAACCAGTTGGTGGTGCAACTGTATCTATTCCTACAGTAGCTGGAACTATATTAACAGCTACTTCTGATTCTGCAACTGGTTATGCTTATTTTCCTGCTGAAAAAAATGGAAATGTACCAATCCCAGCATCAGTTATAGTTTCCAAAACAGGATATGCTTCAGGTTCGGTTTATCGTAATGTCTATGGTGATTTGAATAAATTTGTGAACACATCAAATGCCTATTATCCTCAATTTGCGGAACTTCTCCAGTTAGCAAATCTTGGTACTACTGAGGTCTCAATATGGAGTCAAGCCAAAACACCAAATACAATTAGTGGTAAAGTTTATATAGAGAATGATTTAACCAATACAGCTGCTGAAGTTGCTGCAAAGGCTCTTGTAAGCGTATATACTGTATTTAGTAACCAAAGATTTGAGTGGTCAGCCTTAACAGATGCAGACGGTAATTATTCAATAAGTGTTCCAGATATGTCAACTAATATTTATTTCAATTATTCAGCCTTAGAGTCTAATGCAAAATTATATGTGAATGGAACGGTGCCTGGCTTAAACACTACTCCGTCATTGTTAAATGTACCTGCAACATATTATTTAGGTCAAAATTCTACATTTGATGGCGTGTCACCTAATGGTCTTGTTGAAAATGGAGGTACAAATAATTACCAAATACCTGCTTCTGTTGCCAGATACCATGCAATGACAGCAACTGCAGATAGCCTTGGAAACAAGTTTTATGCTAATAGTATTACATTTTCAAATACAGGTGCTTTAACTTCTGCAAGTATAAACCCAAATTCGCCAAATTATTATTATGAAAACACAACAACACCTAAGGCTGGTGTTGCTAGTAGATATGTAGTAGCTAAAGCACTTGTAGATACTGCTGTTTTCTATGATGTGTTAGCTAACTCTGATAAGTATTGGAAAACACTACCTGTTTTGGAAATCAACTATACGAAGCAGTTATTATCTGGATTTACTGATAAAGCATCTGTTACTGTATCAACTATCACGCAAAAAACTGCGGGAACTGTAAATAATGTAGAAGGTGCTGTTTATTTAGGTGCAACATTAAATAATCGTATTTACACAACAAGCACAGTTAATTCTTCTGTTTATAATGATTATTCTGACGTGAGTAAATCTCTTTATTTTGACTTTATATATGCAATTAACTTGAATGGCGGTAAAAAAGTCGTTAAAGATTTAAGTTTTGGTGCAGGAAAGTTGAGTAAGATTGTAAGATAAGATTCTTTCCTCCATATTAATAAGCCTCTTCAAGTAATTGAAGGGGCTTTTTTTAATACCTACAATAGCTTTAGTTTGCTAAAAATTTTGCTCTTATAATGCTTTGTACTTCTTTGCCTTGTATGCGGCTCTCTAACCAAGAAATAATATCTAGGTACATGAAGGCGCGGCTTTCTAATTTGTTTTGTTCTAGCGGACGCAATGTTTTTACTAAAGCTTCAAATGCTGATTTCAAATCTTCTTTATTCATACCTGCAACACCACTGCGGCCGTATTTTTGAATAGACTGTCTTAAGAAATTAAACAAGACTTCCTCTACCGTGCTTAAGTTATCCATCTTACCCATAAAGCGGTAAACCGATTTAGATAAATAGTTCACCACTTCCATATTGCCCAATTCAAAATGCGCAATTAAATGTAGTAAGCGCGCGTAACATTGTAAGTCGTCACGAAGGTTTAATTTCCAGTTGATTATTTTATTTAAATAGTCTATGGCTTTAGCAGGAGCCCCTGCACCAAAATATAAACAAGCAATTTTATAATAAAAAACCAACACGCGGTGGCTATCAATAAAAGGCTCAATTTCTTTCAATTGCTCCTCCATTTTTGGTATCATCTCAAGGCCTTCGCTAAAACTACCTTCTAAAAAGTGCTGATTGATTTTAGCAATATAGATATAGACAAAACATTGAATTTGGTTGTTCTTGTTGTTCAACACAATTGGTTCTTCACTAAATTTTTCAAGGACAGCAATCGTTTCTTTTAGTTTTTGAATATTACGTAAATCAAAATGTGCACTAATTAAATTGTGTAAGGCTTTAATATATTGAGCTGCCTCAATGGTTTTCATATTCTCATTGGCGTCATATAAGTCTACCCATTTTTGACTATACCTATAATGCAATAAAAAATCTTGATTGATAAAGCCATACCAACACTTGCATTGGTAACGATACATTTTTTCATAAAATCCAGTAGAGGCTTTAATTTCTTCTAGTACTGGATCTTTCATCATGGCATCTAGTTCCGCACGGTCTTCGTCATTGCGTGCATGACCATGTTGGATATACCAACCATATAATTGTAAAGAAAGGTTAGAGGCTTTAGCAATAATATTTAAACGAGCATTCACTTCTTCAATTTCTTCACTCAATTGTTTTGCACGGTCCTGCATGCTACGAGTAATATGCAAGGACTCGATTTTCTTTTCCAAGAACAATACTTGCAACAAATAAGTCACTTGATTATTTTGTTTGGTAAGGATTTTTATTTTATCAAGTAAACGTAGGCTCTGCAAATAGAGGCCTTTGTTGTATAAAATTTTAGCATGGTCCAATTGCTCGTGAATTTGCAAGTCGATATTTTCGTGTTGCTTCAAAATGCGGAGGCTGGCTAAAATCTGATCATATAAATGGGCCTTCAGGTTGGAGAGCTGTTGTTTTTGGATAGACTCATTTTTGCGGAGTAGTTCCTCCTCGTCGTATTCCTTCATTTTATCCAGGGCATCAAAAAGCT
>CAZBJP010000080.1:1844-7305 GCA_964492205.1 uncultured Sediminibacterium sp. | reverse complement strand
GGTATCACTACTTTAAAAAACACATTGGAAGCAAAGAGTGCCGCTTACATGCATATTGTCAAAATTGGTCGTACTCATTTTATGGATGCAACACCATTGACATTGGGACAAGAAATCAGTGGTTATGCAAGTCAATTAAAACACGGATTAAAAGCTATCCACAACACGTTAGAACACTTAAGCGAATTGGCTTTAGGTGGCACTGCAGTAGGAACGGGCATTAATACACCGAAAGATTATTCCAAAAATGTAGCAAAGCATATTGCCCAACTTACCGGATTACCGTTTATAACTGCTGAAAATAAATTTGAAGCATTAGCAGCACATGATGCCATTGTAGAAGCACATGGCGCATTAAAGACTGTTGCAGTTAGCTTAATGAAGATCGCTAACGACGTGCGTATGTTATCTTCTGGACCTCGCTCTGGCATCGGAGAAATCTTTATACCAGATAACGAACCAGGCTCTTCTATCATGCCAGGCAAAGTAAATCCAACACAGTCAGAAGCATTAACAATGATTGCTGCTCAGGTAATGGGCAATGATGTTACAATTAATGTGGGTGGCTCTATGGGACATTTTGAATTAAATGTTTTCAAGCCAGTCATGATTTACAATTTCCTACATAGTGCAAGATTAATCGGAGACGGTTGTATTAGTTTTAATGACAAATGTGCTATCGGCATTGAACCAATCGAAGCAAATATAAACAAGCATGTAAACAATAGCTTGATGTTAGTGACTTCCTTGAATACAAAAATTGGCTACTATAAATCTGCAGAGATTGCACAAAAAGCACATAAAGAAGGCACCACTTTAAAAGAGATGGCGGTGAAACTTGGATATGTTACCCCTGAAGAATTTGATGCTTGGGTAATTCCGAAAGACATGGTTGGATTGTAATTTTTTATCCTTTTTAAATAGTAGAATACATATATCCCTAGGCTCTCAGCTCGCTTCGCTCGAATGTTCGCTACGGGATAGCATGTATTCTACTATTTTAAAAAAACACTTGACTTAGAGCTCGCTTCGCTCGAATGTTCATTACGAAATAGAAGTTATATTCTAATGCTTTTTAATTAACTAATTGATTCTTTAGTGTACTCTTTCTCCATTAGAATAAGTCTTTAACACTTTCACGTGCAAGATACTATCAGTAGGAACTTTCATTAAGTCTTTGTCGAGTATGATGAAATCCGCTTTCTTGCCTACTTCGATAGATCCTACTTGCTTTTCCATACGGTTGGCTTTTGCAGCCCAGATGGTCATACCTCTAATAGTTTGCTCACGTGTTAATGCATTTTCCATTTGGAATCCACCTGCTGGAAATCCTTTTGCATCCTGTCTAGCCACTGCCGCTAAAAATGTTTTGAATGGATTGATTTCTTCAACTGGGAAATCCGTACCCAATGGCAACCAACCATTTTGAGCTAATAATTGTTGAAAAGCATACCCACCTTTTAAACGTACTGCACCTAAACGCTCACCAGCCCAGTACATATCAGAAGTGGCGTGGGTTGGTTGAACTGAAGGAATAATATTGTATTTACCAAAATAATCAAAGTCTGCTGGATTTAAAATTTGTGCATGTTCAATACGCCATCTTTTATCATTCTTTCCTTTTAAATATTTTTCATACACTTTTAGTACTACTCTATTAGCACTATCTCCAATGGCATGAGTACACATCTGAAAGTCTGTATTGATTAATTTTGCTGCCACTGAATCAAAATGCGCTTGACTACTCAATAAAAAGCCACCCCATCCTGGTTGATCTGAATAATGTGCCAATAATGCTGCACCTCTTGAACCTAAAGCACCGTCTCCATATACTTTTACTCCTTTGACCATTAACTTATCAGTAGTGTAACCACCATTGGTGAAATAAGAAGAAGTATAGGAACCTGGCTTATCGCTTAACATCACATATAAACGCATTTTTAAATCATTGCTTTTTTGTAATGCATCGATCATATCAATATCATTCGGACTTAAACCACAATCAGTGATGGTCGTTAATCCAGTAGCAAAACAATTTTTCTGCGCTGCAGTTAACCAGTTTTTATAATCCTCCTTTGTTGCCGCTGGCACATTTCTTTCTACCACACCCACCGCATTGTCAATCAATAAACCAGTCAACTTGCCTCCTGATAAAACAAAATCTCCTCCCTCCATTTTTTGACCTGCTTTAATACCCGCAATTTGCAATGCTTTTTCATTCGCAATACTTGCGTGGCCATCAACACGCTCTAACAAGACTGGACGATTTGGAAACAATACATTCAATTCAGCGTTCGTTGGAAATGCTTTACCAGGGAATCTATTTTGATCCCAACCTCTACCACGAATCCATCCATTGCCTGGATGTGTTGCTACAAATGCTCGTACGCGTTGAAGCACTTCATCCCATGAATTGGCAAACATTAAATCCACTGCATATAAAGATTGGCCATAGCCCAAAAAATGAGCATGCGCATCCACAAATCCTGGATAAACAGTAGCGCCTTTTGCATCTACCACACTATCTGCTTGGTAATTTTTTAAGATGTCCTCATTACTGCCTACTGCCACAATTTTACCATCTTGAACGGCCATCGCTTCTGCCACAGAAAAAGCATCATTGACTGTATATATTTTTGCATGATGTACAACTAGATCTACTCTTTGATTGATACATGAACTGAATAGAAGTATCATTGCAATCGAAAATAACTGACGCATAAGCTGATTTTAGGAACTAAAAATAAGGAATTAAACTAGAATCAAAAGATAACCAAACAGAAAAAAGAGGTTATTAGTTCAATAATTCACAAGGTTTTAAACCAGTGTGCTTTTTGAAAGCAGCAGAAAAATGGGAGATCGAAGAATAGCCCAATAAAGCAGAGACATCTGTTACACTCAAAGACTTTTCATACAATAAGTATTTTGCATGTTCCATTCTTTGTTGTTGATAAAAATCAAAAATGGTCGTACCAAAAACTTCTTTGAAACCTTTCTTTAAATAACATTCATTCATGGCTACTTTACGACTCAACTCTTTAATCGTAATTGGGTCGCCAATATGTTGTAATAAAATCTCTCTCGCTAAATAAATGCTTTCTTTACCTCTTTCATCAGATAAGAATTTACATGCAAAACCTTCTTCCTTCTCATCTACAATACATTCCAAACTGAATAATAATAATTCATGGATTTTAGCGTTGATGAAAATATTTTCTAAAGAGCCAGTGTAACTGTAATTCAATAAAGAATCCAATGTTCCCCTTTTACGCATGCACAAAGGAAAGGTTTTAACAAATGCATTTGGATGCTTGAAGGCTAATACTTCATCCTTTCGATTATTCAATTTTACATTATGTACAAACTGATGTAAAAAGGTAGAAGTAAAATGGAAAGAAAAAACATCTATGGTTCTAAGTGGACCTGCACAATCTTCTGTTGGCAATTGACTACAATTACCGCATACTTTATTTTCACAATAACGATTACCTGAAATACAGAATCTTAACTCTAAATAATTATCTTCTGGACGTTTAGCATTGTAATGATAAATAAACATACCCGTATCCTCTAAATCAGCAGGTGATTGAGCATAAAAACGATTGATTTTGTACTGTGTAGAACCAGGAATGAGCTGTTCTTTTTGATACAACAAAGCCATTCCAGCAAAGCCGTTTGGTTGGTTAACTTGTTTTAGTATATCGTTTGCTAACATCATTGAACTGCAAATTTAAAGTATAAACAACAAAAGAAGTAAAAAGGTTCAATTTATGACTTAAAAATGACGCAAAATAAGCCCCAAATTTTGAACGAGTTTTAAAAATTTCAAGCACAAAAGATATATTATTGAAGAATCAATTTTAAGGCCATTTTTAGCCTCATTTTTGGACTCTAAATAATTCTAACAAGTTTTTGTGTGGGGATAACTATTCAAGCGTTTACAGGTATCAATAGGCTTAAATTTTCCTAAATTTGTATGCGTTTAAACGCCCTATAAAACAAAAAACTTACACTGCTTATGTCAGAAGATTTACAACATCCAGATTCGTCAGAAAACAAGAATTATGGCGCCGATAGTATTCAGGTATTAGAAGGTTTAGAAGCTGTTAGAAAACGCCCTGCCATGTATATTGGCGACGTGGGTATGAAAGGCTTGCATCACTTAGTTTACGAGGTAGTAGACAACTCAATCGATGAAGCTTTGGCTGGCTATTGTTCTCATATCGAAGTGACTATTCATACAGACAATTCAATCAGTGTACAAGATAATGGTCGTGGTATCCCAACTGCGATGCACACAAAGGAAAAAAAGTCTGCATTGGAAGTGGTTATGACGGTATTACATGCTGGTGGAAAATTTGATAAAAATACCTACAAAGTATCAGGCGGTTTGCACGGCGTGGGTGTGAGTTGTGTTAACGCATTGAGTACTAAATTATTGGTTACTGTAGAGCGTGAAGGCAAAATTTTTGAACAAGAATATTCAATTGGCGTACCAAAATATGCAGTAAGAGAGGCTGGCACCAGCGATAAGACTGGCACAAGAGTTCATTTTTGGCCTGATGCAACGATTTTCCAAGAAACAGTTTATCGTAAAGAGATTTTAGAAGGCCGTTTACGTGAATTGTCTTATTTGAATAAGCGTATTAGCATTACACTAACTGACTTGAGAGAATTAGATGACGCTGGCACACCTTATGTAAACCATTTTTATAGCGAAGGTGGTATCGTTGAATTTGTTCAAATGTTGGACAAGAACGGCAACAGAAATCCTATTATTGCTGCGCCTTTATATGTAGAAGGACTTGATGAAGCCTCTAACGTAATGGTTGAAGTTGCATTGACTTATAACGATGACTTTAAAGAAAATATTTTTTCTTACGTAAATAACATTAATACCATTGAAGGTGGCACACACGTAACTGGTTTCAGAACTGCGTTAACACGTGTATTTAAAAGTTATGGTGATAAAGAAGGTTTATTTGAAAAAGCTAAAGTGACAGTTGAAGGAGATGACTTTAGAGAAGGATTAAGTGCAATCATTTCTGTGAAAGTACCTGAACCTCAGTTTGAAGGTCAAACAAAAACTAAATTAGGTAATAGCGAAGTAAGTGGTGTGGTTCAAACAACAGTTGCTCGTGTACTAGAGGCTTATTTAGAAGAAAATCCTAAGGAAGCAAAATACGTCATTTCTAAAATCATTCTCGCTGCCCAAGCCCGTGTTGCTGCTAAGAAAGCACGTGATATGGTACAAAGAAAAACAGTCTTATCTGGAGGTGGCTTACCTGGCAAATTAGCGGATTGTTCTGAGCGTGACCCTGAAAGATGTGAGTTGTACCTTGTCGAAGGAGACTCTGCGGGAGGAACAGCTAAACAAGGACGTGATAGAAGTTATCAAGCAATTTTACCATTACGTGGTAAAATTTTGAACGTAGAAAAAGCAATGGAACATAAGATCTAT
>CAZBJP010000080.1:0-1834 GCA_964492205.1 uncultured Sediminibacterium sp. | reverse complement strand
GCGTTACCATAAACTAATCATCATGACCGATGCCGATGTGGATGGATCGCATATCGCCACATTGATTTTAACTTTCATTTTTAGGTATATGAAAGAGTTAGTGCAGAATGGCTATGTCTACATAGCGCAACCTCCTTTGTATTTAGTTAAAAAAGGCAAGGATCAAGAATATGCCTATAGCGAAGAGCAAAGAAAAGGTTTAGTTGAGAAATTAGGGGGTGGCAATGATAGCTCAGTGACGATTCAAAGATATAAGGGTCTAGGTGAAATGAATGCAGATCAATTATGGGAAACCACCATGGATCCAAGTAGAAGAACCTTAAAACAAGTAACTATTGATAGTGCAGCTGAAGCTGATAGAATCTTCAGTATGTTAATGGGGGACGAAGTGGCTCCTAGAAGGGAATTCATTGAATCTCATGCGAAATATGCAAAAATTGACGTTTAAGGGCCTCAATTGAGGAGAATTTATAAACATGCTAAAGGCGGTTATATGGCTGGCGGTCACGATGGTAAAGGAAATAAAATGGCTGCTATCATGAGCGAAACTAATGCTTTGAAAGCAATTGCTGATGGTGTAGCTAAAAAAGGATATTAGGAATTAAGAATCCCTTATGATTTTTTCAGGGCCACCCATAAACGGTGGCCCTGGTGTTTTAGAAGCCCTTATGATTTTTGGGCTTCTTATATTTTTACTTCAACCACACCGTGGTGTATTTTCTTTAATGTGGTAAAACAATGTTCCATACTCTTAATATCTTTAATGATTAAGATAAATGTTTTACCTACTTGTTTAAAGTGGGCATTATTCATCGCTTTTTGTGCAAAGCTTAATAACCCTTTAAAAATGTCACTTTCATAATAAGGCGAATCCGGCCGATTGATAAAGAAGCATCTTAAAGTCTCGTCTTTCAATGTCATTTTTTCAAATCCTAATGAAATAGCTAATCGCCTTGATTGAATGGTAGTAAAAAGTGCTGCCACTTGTTTTGGCATAGGCCCAAAGCGATCGATTAATTCTAATTTCATCACCTCCAATGCGGTATCGTCAGCAGATTGATCTAGTCTTGTATATAATGAAAGTCTTTCACCAATACTTTCTACATAACTATCCGGTATCATGATTTCCAAGTCTGTATCAATTGTACAGTCTTGTACAAAATCATCTTGCTGACTAATTTCTTCTTCGAATAAATCTTTAAAATCAGAGCGCTTTAATTCTCGTACCGCTTCTGCTAAAATTTTTTGATACATTTCAAATCCAATCTCAGCCATGAATCCACTTTGCTCCCCACCTAATAAATTACCAGCACCACGGATATCCAAATCACGCATAGCAATTTGAAATCCAGAGCCCAACTCACTAAACTGTTCTAAAGTTTGTAGACGTTTACGTGAATCATCTGGCAAAGTACTCATTGGTGGCGCCAATAAATAACAGAACGCTTTTTTATTACTTCGGCCTACTCGACCTCTTAACTGGTGTAAATCACTTAACCCAAATTGGTGGGCATTATTGACGATGATCGTATTCACATTCGGAATATCTACTCCGCTTTCAACTATATTGGTACAAACTAACACGTCGTACCTACGCTCTATAAAGTCGAATATTTTTTCCTCTAACTGATGCCCTTCTAGCTGTCCATGTGCAAAACCAATACTTAAATCAGGACAAAGTTTTTGGATCATTGCACACATTTCAGCCAATCCTTGCACCCTGTTGTGTATAAAAAATACTTGGCCCCCTCTTTCTGTTTCAAAATAAATAGTTTCTCTAATCACATCTTCATGAAACACTTGCACTTCAGTATGAATAGGCTGCCTATTTGCT
>CAZBJP010000079.1:6307-7450 GCA_964492205.1 uncultured Sediminibacterium sp. | reverse complement strand
AATTTCAATTTTTGCAGTTGTTTTTTCAAACTGCGCATCACTCATTTGAGAAGCGATGGTTCTTTTCCAAATCAATTCATATAAACGATTGGTATCTGCATCATCTACCTTGCTTTCATTCATATAGGTAGGTCGGATGGCTTCGTGCGCTTCTTGAGCACTTTCGTTTTTATTCTTGAATTTTCTAGGTTGATAATACTTGTCTCCAAAGCTTGAATTAATTTCTGCCTTGATCGCATCAATAGCAGTTTCACTCAAACTAATACTATCCGTTCTCATGTAGGTAATCTTTCCGCTCTCATATAGTTTTTGAGCAAGTAACATGGTTTTACTCACGCTATAACCTAATTTTCTAGATGCTTCTTGTTGTAAGGTAGAAGTGGTGAAAGGGGCGGATGGCGTACGTTTCCCGTCTTTTACAGTAACGTCTTTAACAGTATAACATGCACCCTTACATTCACTTAAAAATTTTTCTGCTGCACCTGCTGAGGTTAATTTCTGAGGGCCATCAGCCTTAAACTTGACTTTCTTTTTATTGATATCTAATGCTGAAAATAAAGCAGAAACTTTAAATACACTTTCAGGAATAAATTGGTTGATTTCTCTTTCTCTTTCGGCAATCAGTCTAACAGCAACACTCTGAACACGTCCTGCACTCAAACTTCTTTGCATGCCTATTTTACGCCATAAGACAGGGCTTAATTCAAATCCTACAATTCTATCTAATATTCTTCTAGCTTGTTGGGCATCCACCAAATTCATATTTATAAGACGAGGGTTTTCTACTGCTTTTTTAATGGCAGGTGCAGTGATTTCGTGGAAAACAATACGTTTAGTTTTTTTTGGATCAAGGCCTAAGACTTCTGCCAAATGCCAGCTGATACTTTCTCCTTCACGGTCCTCATCCGATGCTAGCCAAACTTCTTTAGCCTTCTTAGTCATGGATTTAAGTTCTTTCACCACTTTTTCTTTCTCGCTTGGTACCATATACCTTGGCGCAAAATGGTTTTTCATATCAATACCCATATCGTTTTTTTCCAGATCTCGAATATGGCCATAACAGCTTCTTACCTCAAATTCTTCACCTAAAATCTTCTCTATCGTCTTCGCTTTTGCTGGCGACTCCACAATTAATAAGTTCTT
>CAZBJP010000079.1:4855-6297 GCA_964492205.1 uncultured Sediminibacterium sp. | reverse complement strand
ATAGCTCAAACCGCTCCTTCGGGTTATTTATATATTGAAAATCAACTATTTATATGCTAAGATAAAGTAAATTTAATATTTAAGGCTTGCTTTATCCTTGGTGCAATATTATAGCTTTCGGCTAAAAAATAAAAATGATCTAGTTGGAAGGGGCTAAAAAGGCCATGATTTTATCCATTACATCGGCCGTTTTGTATACTTTATTATGTCCTAATCCATTGGTAATCATAAATTCAATATTAGCTGGTGCATTTTTTTGAAAATCGGCCAAATCCTTATAGGGACAAACTAAATCTGCCTCATCATGCACCCAAAGAACGGGTCCTTTATAACTAGCCAAAGCACGATCAGCAGCAAAATGTTCTATGTTATGGTGTGTTCTACTAGTCACTTCATTCAAAAATGCCGCTTTGGTCACTTCATTAAAGTGCATCATCTTAAAAAAATTAGCAAAAGTGGTGGTGGTTTTGGTGGCCGGAGCAATCAAGACAAATTTTCTTTCCACTGCTTGCTCAATTTGCTCTGCAATTAAGGACAATGTAAGCGCACCAAGTGAATGACCAATGAAATGATTGACTGGCCCACACTGTTGCATAATTTGTTTAATTGCTTCTTGATAAACCACTACATTGATATACTTGCCTTCACTTTGTCCATGTCCTGGGGCATCAAAAGCAAGAACACGATAGCCCATTTTTAGCAATGGGGCGACATAATGTTCAAATTTATAAGCAAAACTTGCATAGCCATGTGCTATTAATACTGTTTGACCATTTCCAATATGGGGCATCCATTCATATCCTTTTATTTTTGACTTGTCAGATAAAGTGACAGTCAATTTGGTTGCATGGTTGAAAATAGCTGGCGCTTTTCGTTTTTTATACTTTGGGTAGGGGGTGCAAAAAAGATCAAATGCCATCCTGCCTGCTGTAGATGGGGCTAACTTGCTTAGGGTTTTGAATTTTGTCCTTAAATATTGGAGGTAAATTCTTTCGGAGAAGCCAACAGTAGCCATATTCATTCAATTTGGATGCAAAGATACCTTTCCCTGAGTCCCACCAGCTTATTTTTTTTGTATTTCGACAAATAAAAGGGCCAGTGCGTTTTACCCATTGGTGCTTTAAAGCTATTTTTGCAAAAAATAGTAACGCGCATTTATGTATTCATTAAAAATCAATTTCGAGCAAAAGGGATTAGAACCAGTTACTTTGGAAAATGTAGCTGCTGATCAAAGCCTATTAGAAGTCATCTTAAATGCAGGTATTGAATTACACCATAACTGCGGAGCAGTTTGTGCTTGTAGCACCTGTCATTTATATGTAAAAAAAGGGATGGAGCATTTAGCAGAATTGTCAGACAAGGAAGAGGATTTTATTGATAGAGCAGTGAGCCCAAGAATTGAGTCAAGATTAGGTTGTCAATGTGAATTGAAAGCAGGATCT
>CAZBJP010000079.1:0-4845 GCA_964492205.1 uncultured Sediminibacterium sp. | reverse complement strand
CCCATCCATTGGAATGATCATGAAGATATTGCCCAAAAATTATATGAAAAATTTGGGGATGATTTTACAGAATCAAAAATATATAGAGTTCGTTTCACCGACCTATTAGAATGGGTATTAACCTTGCCCCATTTTGAAGGAAAGAAAGAAGAATCTAATGAAGGTCATTTGGAAATGATTCAAAGTGCATGGGTATACGAATGGCGCGATAATCAAAAAAAATAATTCCTTTGCTTACAGCCTTAGAAAAAATAAAATGTTTTGTATTTGATGTAGATGGTGTCTTAACCAACGGCACATTAATTGTGATGCCCAATGGTGTTATGGTACGTACCATGAATATTAAAGACGGTTATGCTATTCAGTTAGCCATAAAAAAAGGGTATAAGGTTTGGGTTATTTCAGGAGGCTACTCTGAAGAAGTACAAGACAGGCTAGAAAAATTGGGTGTAGAGCAAGTGAATATGAAAGTGAAGGATAAGAAAGTTTTATTAGAAACACTTTCCATGACCGAGAGTGTGCCCTTGGAAGAAATTTTATACATGGGCGACGATATGCCAGATTACGAAGCCATGCAAGTGGTGGGTATTGCTGCTTGCCCCGCAGACGCTTGTTTTGATATTAAAAATATTGCTAGTTATAAAGCCATTGCGAAAGGTGGAGAAGGTTGTGCAAGGGAAGTAATTGAGAAAGTGCTTAAACTAAATGGCCACTGGGATACAGCTGACCATATTCAAGCTAAATAATCCTCCTGTGAAAAGTCTTGTTCATTTTTTAAAATTAGTAAGATGGCCCAATCTTCTTTTTATTTTATTGGCTGAATCATTATTTCATTTTTGTATTTATAAGCCACTTTATCAAAGTATTTCTACAATAGCGGATTACCCTTTTTATTTTATAGTAGCTACGAGTATTTGTATTGCTGCTGCTGGTTATATAATTAATGATTATTTTGATGTGAATATTGACCAGGTCAACAAACCAAAAAGTGTGGTAGTAGGTGCATATATTAGTAGACGTTGGGTAATTTTCTGGCATTTGGTATTGAGTATGGGGGGTGTTTATCTATCACTTATTGTTTTTCCATTTCAACAATACTTGCATATTCATTTTTCAAATTTAGCTACCATATTAATTTTATGGTTTTATTCCACAAATTTTAAAAGAGATTTCTTAATTGGAAATGTGGTGATTGCAGTGTTGACGGCATGGACTATCGGCGTGGTTTATTTTTCTAAATTCACTTTGATACAATTAGTGCAACCCACCAAAATGTTGCCCATTGATTTAAAGTTCTTTAAACTCATGTTGCTTTATAGTAGTTTCGCCTTTATTTTAACCCTTGTTAGAGAGGCATTAAAAGATATGGAAGACATGGGCGGAGACGAAAAATTTGGTTGTAAAACAATGCCTATTGTATGGGGTTTACAAACCACTAAGGTCTATGTTGCGGTTTGGTTAATGGTGCTTATTTTAGTATTGACGATCATTCAATTGTATGCCATTCCTTTTGGCTGGTGGATACCTATAACATATTCTGTTATAACTATTATAGCCCCTTTGGTGTATGTGCTGTTTCATTTAAAACAAGCATTTACAAGTTCAGATTTCAGAAAATTAAGTAACTGGATTAAATTTGCTATGTTGATGGGTATATTATCAATGGGCTTCTTTTATTTCGTGCTTTAATATCTTCAACTATGAATGGATTTATTTTAGCTTCTCAATCTCCAAGAAGAAAACAATTATTAACATGGGCAGACCTGCAATTTGATGTAATTGTTTCAGCTGCCGATGAAGATTTTCCTGCCACTATGGATATACAAGAGGTGCCTATTCATATTGCAAAAAATAAAGCATTAGCTGTTCAAGAAAAAATTAAAAATGAATTTACTGAGCACAAGGGGAAATGGGTTATAGCAGCCGATACGATTGTGGTCTTAGGAAATGAAATGATAGGCAAACCAGTAGATAGGTCAGATGCAATAGCCATATTGCAAAAATTATCTGGCAAGACGCATCGCGTGATTACAGGTGTGTATTTAATCAATGGAACTGAAACACGCTCTTTTAGTGAAACGACAATGGTTCATTTTCATCCACTCACTGATTTACAAATACAATACTATATAGACCAATACCAACCATATGATAAAGCTGGAGCATATGGTATACAAGACTGGATTGGTGTGGTAGGCATCAAAGGAATAGAAGGAGATTTCTATAACGTGATGGGTTTGCCTGTCAGTAAATTGTTAAGCTATTTGCCTATAACCATTTAAAGCTAATATCTAATTCCATGTCTGGATGTAAGCTACGTTCAACTGGGCAGGTTCTACCAACTCTTTCTAGGATTTCTTTTGTTTTATCATCCAGGTTCAAAGCTGGCATTGTTACACCAATGACTATTTTGCCAATTCTTCTTGGTTCACTCTTCATTACTTTAGTCACCTCCACTTTAGCGCCGTCTAATTTAATATCCATTGTTTCTGCTTTGATACCCATAGTTGTTATTAAACATGCGCCTAATCCTGTAGCAATTAAATCTGTAGGAGAAAATCGTGCTCCTTGACCTTTGTTGTCAGAAGGTGCATCTGTTTCAAAACTTGAGCCACTTTGAAGGTGAAGGCAGGTGGTTCTTAAATTAGCGTCATAGGTAACAGTAGCTGTCATGTCCTTAAATTTAATTGATTTGTGATTTTGGTAAATTTACAACGAATGGCTTGATTTAAGCACAAGTCTTGTATTTTTGCACTCGATAACCGAAAAGTATGCAAGAATTACCTATAGTATCCGCAGAACAACCTATAAAAAAACCCAATTGGTTGAGGGTTAAATTACCTATCGGAGAAAGCTATAAACATGTTAGAGGCTTGGTAGATAAACATAAATTACACACCATCTGTGAAAGTGGAAATTGTCCCAATATGGGGGAGTGTTGGGGAGAGGGCACTGCTACTTTTATGATTCTTGGTAATATCTGTACAAGAAGTTGCCAATTCTGTGCTGTAGCTACAGGAAGGCCTAAGCCAGTTGAGTGGGATGAGCCACAACGCGTAGCAGAAGCAATTTATTTAATGAAAGTAAAGCATGCAGTCTTGACTAGTGTGGATAGAGATGAATTGCCTGATGGCGGATCTATCATTTGGGCCAATACTATCAAAGCAATTAAAGCATTGACTCCGGATACGACATTAGAAACGTTGATTCCAGATTTTAGAGGTATCAAAGAACAAATAGAGAGAATCATTGAAGCTGCACCAGAAGTAGTAAGCCATAATATGGAAACGGTGGAGCGTAATACAAAACGTGTTCGTGTGCAGGCAAAATATAGAAGAAGCTTAGAAGTTTTAGAGACTTTGAAGAAAGGCGGCATGCGCACAAAGACCGGTATTATGCTTGGCATAGGGGAAGAAAAAGAAGAAGTTATTCAAACCATGAAAGACTTAGTTGGCGTAGGATGTGATGTGATCACGATTGGTCAATATTTACAACCAACAAAAAAGCATTTACCTGTTCAACGTTTTGTTCACCCCGACGAATTCGCTGAATTGAGGATGATAGGCTATGAATTAGGATTTGATTATGTAGAGAGTGGACCATTGGTTAGGTCGTCTTATCATTCAGAGAAACATGTGATACCAGGTTGGGGAAGAAATAAGTGGATGGAAGAACAAGCATTGAAGAAATAGTTAAACAGCAATATCATAATAAAAAAGGCCAGATTAGAATCTGGCCTTTTTTATTATGATTAGGTATTTTATTCCCACATTAGAGCGGAAGCGCCAAGAATGGCGGCGTCAGATTCTTTTAAATGACTGATTAATATTTTTACTTTATTCTGGAATATTTCAATCAAATTAGCTTCCATATGTTCTCTAGTAGGCTTCAGAATCATGTCACCAGCTTTAGTTAAACCACCAAATAAGATGATTGCTTCCGGACTTGAAAACATGACAAAATTAGCTAATGACATACCTAGTATTTTCCCTGTGAATTCAAATACTTCTTTTGCTACTTCATCACCATTAGAGGCCGCTTCAAACACATCTTTAGAACTAATTTGATGTACATCCAAATTTCTCAATACACTAGGGCGATCTGACTGACTTAAAATTTCTTTTGCAGATTCAGCTACACCAGTCGCTGAAGCATAACTTTCTAATGAACCTAGTTGATCAGTTCCTGTATGTTTTCTTCCGCCTGGAATGATTACGGTATGACCTAATTCTCCAGCGAATCCATCATGACCATAAATTAATTGTCCATTGGCGACTATGCCACTTCCCACACCTGTTCCCAATGTAATCATAATAAAGTCTTTCATACCTTTTGCAGCACCATACATCATTTCACCCACAGCAGCTGCATTCGCGTCATTGGTTAATTTTACTGGAACCTTGAATTTATCTTGAAGCATTTTTGCAAATGGAATGATGCCTTTCCAAGGAAGGTTTGGGGCATATTCAATGGTGCCTGTATAGATATTACCATTTGGAGCGCCAACGCCAATACCTTTGATACGACCAAAGCCACCTACTTTTTCTATCATCTCTGATAAGTGCTCATACAATTCATCAATGAATGTATGTACTTGAAGGTGTTTTTTGGTAGACATCTCGCTTGAAAATAAAACATTTCCATCTTTGTCAACAATGCCAAATTTTGTACCTGTTCCGCCGATATCGACGCCTACAACATATGATTCCATAAAATCGATTTTTTAATATTTTTAGTGACTGCCACTTGTCTCAGCATCTTCGTAGTTTATACCTTGTTTTTTTAAAATTCCTTTTACTGCAATGGCAAAAAAGACTAAATAAGCAAAACATAAAGCAGGCACCC
>CAZBJP010000078.1:5673-7482 GCA_964492205.1 uncultured Sediminibacterium sp. | reverse complement strand
AAGCTTAAAAGGTAAATTAGATGGATCAGCACAACGTGTTCCAACGATTACTGGTTCTTTGACAGAATTAACAACAATCTTATCTAAGAAAGTAACTGCAGAAGAGATCAATGCGGCAATGAAAGCAGCAGCGAATGAGTCTTTTGGTTATACTGAAGATGAAATTGTAAGTGCTGATGTAATTGGAATTAATTATGGTTCTTTGTTTGATGCAACACAAACAAAAGTAATGACACAAGGTGATGTTCAGTTGGTAAAAACAGTGTCTTGGTATGATAACGAAATGAGTTATGTTAGTCAATTAGTGCGTACAGTGAAATACTTCGCAAGTAAAATTAAATAAGCTTCACAACATAAAATGCCCTCGAAGTTCGGGGGCATTTTTGTTATATACATTTTAATACATTAAATAAAAAATATGAGTTCTTTTCAAGCATTTTCATTCGCCGGTAAAAAAGCATTAGTGCGTGTAGATTTTAACGTGCCATTAAATGAGCAATTTCAAATTACAGACGATACACGTATGCGTGCTACTATAAAAACCATCAATAAAATTTTAATCGATGGTGGTAGTGTGATTTTAATGAGTCACTTAGGTAGACCAAAAGACGGTCCTACCGATAAATATTCTTTAAGACATGTGGTAGCGCATTTGTCTGAATTATTAGGGGGCAAAGAGGTGCAATTTGCAAATGACTGCATTGGAGCAGACGCAGTTGAAAAAGCGGCAGCTTTGCAATCAGGTCAAGTGTTGTTATTAGAAAACCTAAGGTTTTACAAAGAAGAAGAAAAAGGGGATGCTGCTTTTGCTGAAAAATTAGCAAAATTGGGAAATGTATACGTGAATGATGCTTTTGGCACAGCACACAGAGCGCACGCTTCTACGGCGATCATTGCACAATATTTTTCAAAAGAAAATAGGACTTTTGGTTACTTGATGGAAGCTGAAGTAGTGAGTGCAGAGAAAGTTTTACATGAAGCACAAAAACCTTTCACTGCAATTATTGGCGGTGCAAAAGTGTCGGATAAAATTTTAATTATCGAAAATTTATTGGAGCGAGCAACAGATATCATTATTGGTGGTGGTATGGCCTACACCTTCTTTAAGGCACAAGGTGGGACTATTGGTTCTTCTATATGTGAAGATGATCGTATGCCATTGGCCTTGGAAATTTTAGCTAAAGCTAAAGCAAAAGGCGTAAAGATTCATTTGCCAGTTGACAATATCATTACGACTGATTTTTCTAACGATACTGAAAGAAAGAATTGCGAAAGCATGTCAATTCCAGATGGATGGATGGGATTAGATATTGGCGAAAAATCTAGGACTATTTTTGCTGAGGTAATTTTGGCTAGTAAGACAATTTTGTGGAATGGTCCGATGGGGGTATTCGAAATGTCAAATTACCAAGCAGGCACAAAAGCCATTGCCGTAGCAGTAGCAGAAGCAACACAAAAAGGTGCATTTAGTTTAGTAGGCGGTGGCGACAGTGTGTCAGCTGTGAATCAGTTTGGATTCAACGACAAAGTAAGTTATGTAAGCACAGGTGGCGGCGCATTATTAGAATATTTTGAAGGTAAAATACTGCCAGGTATCGCTGCAATTAAAGGTTAAACGGTAAGCGACTGTTAAAAAAACAATATTAGAAGTAATTAATTTATAAAAACTTGTTAATTCTAACCCTTCCCAGCTTCGGGAGGGGTTATTTTTGTCAGGACTTTCCGTCATAAAACAAGTTTGGTACTTGCTTTGCTCTATCTTTATAAACAAATACAAAACTATGTTACGTAAAAATTTAGGACTATTCA
>CAZBJP010000078.1:0-5663 GCA_964492205.1 uncultured Sediminibacterium sp. | reverse complement strand
AGTAAATCAAGACGAGAATGTAAATCAAGCATGGAATAACGTGCAAAGTGATTACCAAAGACGTGCGGATTTAATCCCGAACTTGGTAAATACAGTTAAAGGAGAAGCAAATTTTGAAAAATCTACTTTAGAAAATGTAATTGCTGCTCGTGCAAGCGCTACACAAATGAAAGTGGATGCAAAAGATTTGACACCAGAAAAATTACAACAGTTCCAAGCTAATCAAGGTCAATTATCTCAAGCTTTGGGCCGTTTATTAGTCGTGTCTGAGAACTATCCTAATTTAAGGGCAAATGATGCCTTCCGTGGCTTGCAAGCGCAATTAGAAGGTACTGAAAACAGAATTAAGGTATCAAGAAATGACTTTAATGCTGCGATTGCTGACTACAATAAAAGAGCAAGATCTTTTCCATTAAATTTAGTAGCGGGTATGTTTGGTTTCAAAACTAAAGAAGGATTTAAAGCAGAAGACAGTGCTTCTAAAGCACCTGAGGTGAAATTCTAAGGCTGTTTTAATTATCCAAATCTTAAATTATGTGGAATCCACTGAGTCTATTTAAATCCAAAACGGATAACTTATTGAGTGCCTCGGACAAGCAAATGCTTGTCCAGGCGATTCAAGCTGCTGAACAAAATACCAGCGGAGAAATTCGTGTTTATGTAGAGTCCAATATTCCAAAAAAACAGGATGCATTGCAGCGTGCAACTGAAATATTTTTCAAAAATAAAATGAACGAAACAAAGGACCGTAATGGTGTTTTGGTGTACGTCGCTGTAGCAGATAGAAAGTTGGCTATCTATGGAGACCAACGTATTCACGAAAAAGTGGGTGTTGAATTTTGGTACCAACAAGTACAAGAAATGACAGATCATTTTAAACAAGCGCACTATGTCGATGGTATGGTTCGTGTTATTGATGCTGTAGGCCATGCTTTAAAAGATCATTTTCCATATGATCGTACGACGGATCAAAATGAATTATCTGACGAAATCATGATGGGCAAATGAGAAAATTAAAAATATTTGGTACGCTACCTTCTCTTTTAACTGCTGTATTTTTTGTGACAGCAATCTTTTTTTCAAATTTTGGTCATGGGCAAAATATTATTGCTAAACCAAATCCTGCAACGCTAGTAACCGATGCCGCTGGCATATTGAGTCCGGAGCAAAAGCAAGCTTTAGAAAACAAATTGGTTGCTTTTGATGATAGTAGTTCGAATCAAATTGCCGTGGTAATTATCCCAAGTTTGGAAGGTTATCCAAAAGAGGAATACGCCAATAAATTATTTAGGGAATGGGGCATTGGAGATAAAAAGAATAACAATGGAATATTATTGCTTATTGCAGTTGAGGATCGTCAAATTAGAATTGAAGTTGGCTACGGATTAGAAGGTGTAATACCTGATATTACAGCGTTAAATATTATTGACAATGCTATTAAACCTGCCTTTAAAGCAGGTAATTATTACGAAGGTATAGATAAAGCAACTGATGATATCGCAAAAGCTGCAGTTGGTGAGTACAAGATTAAGAAAGCTAAAAAATCAAAAGGTAAAGGAAGTGGAGGTTTATTTGTACTTATTTTGATTATCATTTTTGTCATATTGAGAAGTGGGAGAGGTGGAGGATCAAATATTGGAGGTGGTGGTTTTAGTGATGTAGCAACTGGTATGTTACTAGGTTCACTTTTAAACGGTGGCTCACGTCATGGCGGCGGTGGATGGGGAGACAGCGGCGGCGGATTTGGCGGCTTTGGTGGCGGTAGCTCAGGTGGTGGAGGGGCAGGCGGATCTTGGTAAATATTGTAACAAAATATTGAATATAAAAAAAGCCTCCAAATGGAGGCTTTTTTGTAGATGCTTAAAATTTAGGCAATACCGCAGTAACAATGTCAACCAGTTCATCTTCGCCTTTTTGCTTTTTTGCTTTAAGGATATCCCCAAATATTTTAAAATTAAAATAAGGATCGGTTTGTGTACGGTAACCCTGAGGTATGGCTTCTCTAAATGCAACGATCAAGTCAATTCCTTTCTTGAATTTTGCAGCGTCTGAAGTTTTGATTAATAATTGTGCAAATGGTGCAGTCATTTCAAATTTTTCAGAAGATTGTATATTCAATTTAGCATAACTATTTGCTATAAAATCAAATGTTTGTTCGTCGCCATATTTGGTAAGAATGCTTGAAACAACAGTATTTAATCTTTTCTTTATTGTTTGAGTAGAAAACTGTTTTGCAATAGTCATTGCTTTTGTGCTATCTAAAAGCTCTAATGCTGCCAATGCTGCACCTGCAACAGTGTAAGAGGAATCGTTGATCCATTTTTCATAGTAGGGTTGATAACTTGCTTTATTGATTTTACTTAATACATTGATCGCATCTTCACGAACAGCACTAACTGGATCCTTGTCTGCTAAATGAAGCACTTTTTTTTCCATGACAGAATCAATTGCGGTTGGGTTATAGCTATTTAAAGCAATAGAACGAATTACATGAAAGCTATCAATTATTGCTGCATCAATAATTGCTTTGGCAGAAGGGTCTTTTAAATTCGTAGCTGCCTCGTTGGCTGCTTCAAATCGGTCCATGAAATTGCGTGCATGCATAAATTGATAAGCATATTGTTTCATCGGCTTTGATTCATCTTTTGCCCAAAGTAAAACCTTGTCATTGTCTACATTTACATTATCTGGGGTTACTGCAGCGGGGAAATAAAAACTGTCTATTTTATTTTTACTCCAAACATCGTAATGATCTCGCTTTCCTTTAACATATACATCAATGCCTATAGGTAGGATGAATATTTTTTCTTGTGTTTGTGTTTGTTGAATTGTGACTAGCACTTTTTGTTGGTCATAAAGATATTTTTGTTGGATACGAACATAAGGATGTCCATTTCCAAAGTACCATTGATTAAAAAACCAATTCAGGTCTTTTCCTGTCACAGCCTCAAATGCTAGCTTGAGTTTGATAGCAGAACCGTTTGAAAATTTATTATCTTTTAGGTATTTATTCAAGGAAGCAAAAAAAGCTTCCTCTCCAACTAAATGCCTAAGCATATTCAAAATTCGGCCACCTTTCTGATAACTCACTAAGTCAAACATATCTTCTTTGTCTTTGTAATAAAAGCGAACTAAGTCTTTTTCTGCATCAGTTGGGCTGCTTAAATAATTACGAAGTCCTGTGTAATTCTCATAGGCACCTGCATCTTTTCCTTTACTATGTTCAAACCATAATGTCTGACTAAAATCTGCAAAACTTTCGTTGACAGTTAAATTGCTCCAGCTTTCTGCTGTGACTAAATCTCCAAACCATTGATGAAATAATTCATGTGCGATTGTACTCTCCCAATTATTACCGTCAACCAATTCTCTAGCATCTTGTTGTACTGCATCGCTATGTAAGGTAGCAGTAGTATTTTCCATTGCGCCACTCACAAAATCTCTGCCACTAATTTGTGCGTATTTGCTCCATGGGAATGGCACACCCAATTTTTTTTCAAAGAAGGCAATCATTTGTGGGGTGTTACCATAGATTTTCCTTGCCACTTTTTCGTAGGCTTTCTCTATATAGTAACTCACTTCCTTTCCATTATAACTATCCTTAATGACTGTGTAGTCACCTATGCCTATAAAGAATAAATAAGGGGCGTGTGGCAGATCCATCTTCCACACATCCTCTCTGAAACCATTTTTTAGATCTGTTTGCTTAATCAGTATGCCGTTGGATAAGCTTACATATTTGCTCGGTACAGTTAAATGAAATTCTTGAGTTGTTTTTTGATTTGTTTTATCAATAGTTGGAATCCAAACTGAGCTGGCTTCGGTTTCGCCTTGTGTCCAAATTTGTGTTGGTTTGTCTTTGTCTGTGCCTAAAGGATTGATAAAGTATAAGCCTTTTGCATCACTAATAGCTGCACTGCCCACCCCTTTGTATTCGTTTGGACGAGCGATGTATTTGATATAAATTGTATAAGATTCTTTTGCAGTATAGGTTTTATCAAGATTAATTTGTAATTGTAAACTATCGTAACTATAAATTAATTTTGATTTACGAGCACCATTTACCAATGCTACTTCTTTTATATCCATAGCTTTTGCATCCAATGTGAGTTGATTTGTTGGATAAAAATGTGGTTGCAAAGTCAACCATACTTCACCATTCATTTGTGATTTTTCGTAATTAAAACTAGCGAACAATTTGGTGTGTTTTAAATTATTGATTTTGGTAGCCACGGCTCGGTAAGTTTTTTTCCAACTACTATCAACTTGTGCTGTGTTGCTTTGACCAATGGATTGATTGCTTAAGAGGCAGTAAAAAATGCTAAGACAAACTAAAAGATACTTCATAATAAATGTTTAATTATTGCCCTTAAAGTTAGGATGTGAAAGCATAAGGAAGTCTAAAAAAGAACAAGCGGCAAAAAAATTGTAGCTTAGCGGCTCAATTCAATGACCCATGGCGAGGTATTTTATAGAACTAAGTTATGATGGTACTTTGTTTGGTGGCTTTCAAATTCAACAGAACAAAGCGACCGTGCAAGGGGAGCTTGAAAAAGCCATGGAGACATTATATAGAGTACCTATTGCGCTAACTGGGGCGTCTAGAACTGATGCAGGGGTCCATGCTTATCAGAATTTCCTACATTTTGACACTGAATTAGCCATCCTGTCAAAGCATATTTACAATTTGAATGCTATTTTACCCAATGCAATTGTGGTGAAAGGAATCTATCAAGTGCCAGCTACCGCACATTGTCGCTTTGACGCTATCAATAGAGCCTATATCTATAAAATACATACTCAAAAAAACCCTTTTTCTGAAGGCAGGTCCTGGTATTATCCTTTCCCTATAGACCTGAATTTAATGCAAGCGGCAGCTGATTCACTGTTAACTTATACAGATTTTGAAAGTTTTTCTAAGAAAAATACCCAGGTCAACACTTATCAATGTGCTATTATAAAAGCAAAATGGTCTAAAGTAGGTGAGGATATTGTATTTGAAATCCATTCCAATCGCTTTCTCAGAGGGATGATCCGCGGTTTAGTTGGTACAATGTTACAAGTAGGAAGGGGGCAGATTTCACTGAAAGAATGGCATCAAATAATTGGTTCAAAGGATGAACAAAAGGTAGATTTCTCAACACCAGCTTATGGGCTCTATTTATCTGAAATTAGCTATCCAGATTTCTTAAAAAAATCAATTCACCAAAATCCTTTATAGCATTGCGTTTGGGCGCATAACAGATAGATTATGAATGCCTTAAACGAAAAAAAATTAAAAATAGTATACAATATATTTGGCTAGAATAAATATCTCCCTATCTTTGCCGCCCGTTAATGATGAAACATCAACGCGGGTAGATCTCTGAAGCAATTATAAAGCACAAAATAGTTCAAAAAAACTTTAAAATTTATTCATCAAAATTTGGTGGGTAATAAATGTCACTCTATCTTTGCCCTCCCTCTTTAAAAAGAGTACAGTTCTTGAAATTTATATCGGTCATATTGTTAATAATTACTTGAATTTTTTTAAATAATTATCAAATAAAATTTGGCCAGTAAAAATATTGTGTCTACCTTTGCACCCCGCTATGAATAATAGCGCGCAAAATAAACACTAAGATCTTTGAAAGTTTGGAAACAATAGTAACTGATTAATTGAA
>CAZBJP010000077.1:0-7528 GCA_964492205.1 uncultured Sediminibacterium sp. | reverse complement strand
AGGTTAAATTTAAAAGTAGGAATCTACACTATATCTTTTTACAATATTGTATAGAGAGGGAATGAAGTTCTTTAATAGTAAAAAGAGAGAATTAGTATAGAGGTTAAATTTAAAAGTAGGAATCTACACTATATCTTTTTACAATATTGTATAGAGAGGGAATGAAGTTCTTTAAAATATTGGGTTGAATATATGAGGTGAGGTGAAACACACACTTAAAATCCCATAGGAGTATTGTTAAAGGATACAATGTTTAGAAAGGTTTACTCCAACCGATATTATGAAGGATGTACTGTTAGTGGGGTAATCTGAAGGTACACAAATCGTTGGTTTGAATCCAACCATAATATTCAACCTATAAAATTGAAATAAGATTTTAATTAATAAAAAAGGTAGATGGTAAACTACGGTAAAAACGGAAAGTTATGAGTAAAATCAAAACGAAAGAGTTACTTAATGAAGTAACAAATCATATCCAAAATGAAATTGGATATGAAGTGGTGGATAGTTTCTCTGATTATGAAGGGAAATATAGTATTGTGGTTGAGATACCATATACTCCAAATCCAAATCATAATGGAATTCAATATGTTGGTAAAAAGTACAAACCAATTTGTGAATTCGGTGTATTCAAAAACTATCGTAAAGAGGTTTTCATTGTTTGGGATTACAGAGAAAACCAACCTTACTTTAATGATAAACATTGTGTTTATGAAGGTGGGTTCGGTAGGTATGAATTTAAGGATAGGGAAAGTTTCTATTCTTATGTAAAATCCGATTTTGGTGAAACACCTTGGTTTAAAAAACTAAATGTGGAAAATCACACCATTTAAAAACAAATAGGGGTGGTGAAATATCCATCCCTATCTATTAAAAAACAAAACAAATTAAAACCTTAGGTGTATTAGGATAACCAAATAAAACAGATGAAAAATATTTTAGAAAAAATGGAGATTATTGAAAAAAACATTCAATCAGAAAAAGAGATGATTGAGAATTATGAAAATGAGAATAATCAAATTCAGAATCAAATTTGGGAATATGAAAATGATTTGAATGAAGATTGGAGTAGTGAAATTGACGATTTGATTCATAGTATGGTTATAAATGAAAATCTGATAAAAAGATGTGAATCGGAAATTGAAAATTATGAGGACGAATTAAGAATTGAAATTAAATACCAACAAATTTCAGATTTTAGGAATTATCTTATTGAAACAATAAGGGTAAATAAAAATTCATTCAATGAACTTAATGATTCTGATTGGGAAGAAATGGGTTATTCTTCCGAAGAAGAAATGGAAAGTTTTTGTAGTAGATATGGTGGAATTTTTCATTCAACTGAATGTATTTTAGAAACATTTGATAACCTTTTTATTAAAAAATAAAATTACCTGTATGATTAAGATAAAATATGTAAAAAACAAATATGGTAAATATGTACCTGTTAATAGGGTTACATTAGAATTAACAGAGAATCAGATTCGTAAAATATTAGATTGTTTATATGAAGAACGAAAAGTAATGTGTTATGATGATTATACTACTTTTTCATTCGGTATTGATAAATATATAGTACCACCTTTAGTGGATTGTTTAGATACATTTTATGAACAAAATAAATTAATTAAAAATTTAAAATAAATAAGTTATGAATGATATATTAGAATTTATGTTTCTGAGAAAATCAGATTTAAAGGTGTTTGATTTATCTGTTTTAGATGAGGATTGGGAAACAATAGTTTTAAATCTAACAATAGTTAATTCAAAATCATACAATATGATTTATGATATAATGAAAAGTACAGATTCGTTTAGTGATTTTGTAAAGTTATTAGTTGAAACAAAAGGAGAATTTCCGGATTCAAATGGAATTACACTTCAACAAAAAGTATATGAGTTAAAATTTTAATAATGAAACCAAAGAAATAAACCCTAATAGAGATAATCTGTTAGGGTTTTTCTTTTATATGGAACGATATATTTCAACTAGTGAGATACCTTCTAATTTCCTTTCTTTTGGGTTTATGTTGTAGTTTACATTGAACATCTCACCATGTTGTAATCCTTTCTTAAAAATCTGAATCTTATCATCCAAATCCATTAGAGTTCTAGTAAGAACGGATAACATATCAGGGTCTAATTCGTTAAATCTACTATTAATCAAGTTATCTATTTTCATGTACAAACTCATTTGTTTTTTGAATAACTGATTATCTATTTCGTATGAATTTAATTTCATTGTATTTGATTTGGGTAAAGTTGGGTAAACCTTTTCTGTTGTAAATTCTGTTTACGATATGTAAAAGGGTGGGAATAGGGTCATAAGGTGTTTAAATGTTTTCAGTTACAAGAAACTAAACAAACAACGATTTTCAGAGTATTGATATACTAACCCCACATTTTGATACCCATTATTCATCTTATAAGTCTACCATATTAATTTTGATATGGTCATTTGAACTTAATATCCCTTTTGAGTTCAGGTATGAAATTACTTCTTCAGTTCTAAACCAGTTCTTTCCTCTGAATTTGTATTTGTTCAATTCTTTTCTATCACATATCCTATAAATGGTGTTCTGTGATGTACCTAATGTTTCTTTAAGGTCTTTGATGTTAATGAATTCCCTTTCAGATAACATTGATGTTTTGATGTTTAATTCTCTTTCCATGTTTATTTATTTTGATTTTTTTAATCTAATTTTCCAGTACTGTTCCTCATTTAGATTCCGTTGAATACACTTCTCCCAACAAGTACTCCAATACTCACCAATAATTATATGATAATCCTATTATCTAATTACTGATAGGGAGTTGGGTTGTGTATCCATACGGAGTTCTCATTTGAGTTCCATGTTGTTTCCACTCTCCACCGGTATAAGTCCAAGTATCTCATTTTGAGTTCAACTACTGATATATTTCAATATCCCCTCCGGTTGGGTTTCTATGGGTTAGTTGGTATCCATATACTACTGTTGTACTAATAAGTATATCTATTTCAATCCAAAACACACTTTTTATGATTTATTCCCAAAAAATCTTTGAAAATGAATCATTTTATCATTTTATGTGTATTTATCACCCAAGTTAGGACCTCCATACTCTAATTATTCGTTAATAGGATAAACGAATATGGTTGTTATTGAAAATCAAACAGTTAGTATTTGATAGATTTTCAAATATTCGTTTATGAGAAATATTTTGTATTTCCGAATATATGTCATAATTTTGTAATATCAAGAAAATCAAGAAGATATGACAACATCTATTTACAAAACAAGTGATTACTTAACTACCGATGAAATTCTTCGTTTAATCCGATATTTTAAGAAATTAGGAAACCACAGAATGTGTCTATTAATTGAATTTGGGGTAAAAACATTACTTCGTTATTCAGATTTGAGTAGGATTCAATGGATAGATATTGTGGGAAAGGATACCCTTATTTTGAACGAAAAGAAGACAAATAAGAGGAGAGAGATTACAATCGGTAAATCTCTTAAAGAAAGTATAGAAACCTTTTATAATGAATTAAAACAACCTAATAAAGATGAATTTGTATTCCAATACACTTTACAACATACCAATTTACTCTTAAAGGAAGGTGGAAGGGGTGTAAAAATTAGAAATAAGAATATTTCAACCCATTCCCTTCGTAAAAGTGGAAGTAGATTCATTTGGGAGAATAATGGAAACTCTGATGAGTATCTTATTAAACTATCTTCCATCTTAAACCATAGTTCTACATCTATTACCAGACGATATTTGGGTATTAGTAGAGAAGAAATCAAAGACATCTATCAATCTTTTGATGAATTACTGTAATTTTAGTTATCCCCCACAAAATATAGTATTATATGAGTAATAGGGTACTTTTTACCTATCAGAACCATTTGGTAATACAGAATCAATATGGGGATTTAGAGGTAATTAACAATTTAGGAGATAGTTTCTATATCAGATTAGATGATTCTAAAACCAATGGATATAGAAAACTGGTTGAAATGGATTTTGATAAACAATTGAGAAGTTCTATTGAATATATTGATTGGATAACACTAACGAAGAAAAACAAAAACTAAAATGTCTAAACACCAAGAACTTTCATCATTCATTTGGAATGTATGTGATGATGTATTAAGAGGATTATTCAAACAACATGAGTATGGTGATGTAATACTACCTTTTGTTGTATTAAGGAGATTGGATTGTGTATTAGAATCTAATAAGGATGAAATATATAATCTATATGAGGAGTATAAGGGAAAAGTGGATGACCCTTCTCCAATTATTAAGAATACTGTAAAAAAAGAGTTCTATAACTATTCTAAGTACGATTTAGTTCGTTTGAAATCAGACCCGAAGAACATATACATGAATTTTCAGAACTATATCAATGGGTATTCAAAGAATGTATACGAGATTATTGAGAACTTCCAATTTGAAAAACCAGTAGAGAAACTAAATAAGAGTAATAAACTATATCTCTTAATTGATAAGTTTACTGAAATTGATTTACATCCAAGTGTGGTTGATAATCATACGATGGGACAAATCTTTGAAGAACTACTTCGTAAGTTTTCAGAGATGAGTAATGAAACAAGTGGAGAACACTATACACCTCGTGATGTGGTAAAATTATTGGTTTCATTAGTTTTTTCAGAGAATAAAGAAGATTTACAAGGTGAGGGTAAAATTCGTTCAATCTTTGACCCTTGTTGTGGTACTGGTGGTATGTTGACAACTGGTAAAGAATGGATTATTGAAAATATAAATCCTAATATTGAAATTAAAACAAGTGGACAAGAATTAAATCCTCAAACCTATTCTATATGTAAATCAGATATGTTGATTTCAGGAGGTAATCCAGATAATATTAAATTAGGTTCATCTCTTTCTGAAGATGGATTTCAAGGTGATAGGTTTGATTATATGATTACCAATCCACCATTTGGAGTTAGTTGGAAAAGTGAAGAAGAATTTGTGGTGAATGAATCTAATAATCCACAAGGGAGATTTTCAGTTGGTACTCCTCGTACCTCAGATGGTTCATTATTATTTCTTCAACACATGATTTCAAAGATGGAATCAAAGGGTTCTCGTATTGGAGTTGTATTTAATGGTTCTCCATTATTTACTGGTGATTGTGGAAGTGGAGAGAGTGAGATTCGTAAATGGATTTTAGAGAATGATTGGTTAGAGTGTGTGGTTCAACTTCCTGATTCATTATTCTTTAATACTGGAATTACAACTTATATATGGATTGTAAACAATAAGAAGAAACCAAATCGTAAAGGAAAGGTTCAACTGATTGATGGTTCTAATTTATTTAAATCAATGAAAAAATCTTTGGGAAGTAAGAGAAAAGAAGTCTCAGATGAACAAAGGGAATTGATTTTAAAAACTTATTTAGATTTCAAAGAATCTAAAATATCTAAAATTTATCCTAATCAGTTCTTTGGATATACTAAAATAACAATTGAACAACCATTAAAAGTAAATGGTGAGATTGTAAAAGATAAGAAAGGAGAAGTAAAACCAGATAGTTCATTAAGGGATTATGAAAGAATACCATTAGGGGAAGATATTGAGGAGTACTTTGAAAGAGAAGTAAAACCTCATTTACCTGAAAGTTGGATGGATAAAAGTAAAGAGAAGAATGTTGGATATGAAATCAATTTTACGAAATATTTCTACCAATACAAACCACTTCGTTCATTGGAAGATTTAACTAAAGAGTTGTTGGATTTAGAAAAGGTATCTGATGGTTTAATTAATAAATTGATTGGGTAATGGGAAAATATCAATCATATAAACCTTCAGGAATTGAATGGGTAGGAGAAATACCTGAAAAATGGGTTGTTACTAAACTTCATTTTTTAAAGACTTCAAAAATTTGTGAGTATCAAGATGGTAATCATGGTTCAGTACATCCAAAAGTTGAAGATTTTGTTGATGAGGGTATTCCTTTTTTAAGACCCACAGATGTATTTCAAGGTAGAATACAATGGTCTGATGTTAGATACATACCGGAAGAATTTGTCAATAAATTAAGAATTGGGTTTTCAAAAATGGGGGATATTTTATTTGTTAATCGTGGAAATATTGGTGTTACTTGTATTTTGGATAGGGACTTTAATAATCATGTTATAATAAATCCTCAATTAACTTATATAAGACTAAATTCAGAATTATTCAATCCATCTTTTTTCTTTTATCAAACACAATCTTCAGTTTTTAAAATCAACAGAGATTTAAAATTAGGTAATGGTTCTGTTTTGAATTTTTTAGGACTTGGAGATTTGGGAGAATACAATGTAATTTTTCCACCTATCCAAGATCAACTCCAAATCGTTCAATATTTGAATAAAAAAACTGAATTAATTGATAAGTTAATTTCGACAAAAGAACTGAAAATAATCCTCTTAAAAGAACAAAGAATATCACTAGTTAATCAGATTGTTACAAAAGGTTTGAATCCTAATGTAAAAATGAAGGATAGTGGGGTTGAATGGATTGGGGAGATACCAGAGGAATGGGTAGTTAATAAACTTGGAAGAATTGTAAATACTAAACAAGGGATTCAAGTTGATTATGAAGAACAAAAATTCATTCAAGAAGAAGGATATTTAAGATTTTTAAGAATTTCAGATTACACAAATTCAGAAGAAGAACCAAGATATGTTAGTGTTTTAAATAGTCAAAACTATCAAGTTAAAGTTGATGATATTGTGATGTTTAGATATGGAGATTCAGGAAGAGTTGTTAAAGGAATTGAAGGACTTATTTGTAATAATTTATTTACTATTAAAACTAAGAACAATCAAATAGAAAATAATTATTTATTTACTGTTCTATCTTCTGATATTGTATACCAACTTTTGAGAAATTCAAGTGATAATCCTACTTTAAAACAAGTTAGTCATACAATCCTAAATAATTTTATTATACCAATACCTTCAATTGAAGAACAACTCCAAATTGTTGAATATCTTGATTCAAAAACTAAAGAAATAGATTATTTAATAGAATTGGAAGAAAAGAAGATAGATTTATTAAAAGAATACAGACAATCACTTATCTCAGAGGTGGTTACTGGAAAAATTAAAGTTACAACCGATGAGTAACCCATCAGAAAAACGATTTGAAACCCATATAGAACTATCCTTAAATCAACAAGGGTATTCGTCTATTCATTTTAATGAGTATGATAGAACTTTGTGTTTAATCCCAAATGAGGTGATTGGATTTGTTAGAAAAACTCAACCAAAAGAATGGGAGAAGTTAGAACTTCAATATGGTTCAGATACTGAGAATAAGTTCCTTAAAAGAGTAACCGATGAAATTGGTAAAAGAGGTGTTATTGATGTACTTCGTTATGGTGTAAAGGATAGAGGTTCAAACTTTAATTTGGTTTATTTTGAACCCAAAAGTGGTTTAAACAAAGAACACCAAGAGTTGTATAAACTAAACCAATTGGTGGTTGTAAGACAACTCCACTATTCATTGAAGAATGAGAACTCAATTG
>CAZBJP010000076.1:0-7762 GCA_964492205.1 uncultured Sediminibacterium sp. | reverse complement strand
TTTTTTTATTCAAAACTAAAATCAACCGCGTATGAGGAGGATTATTTTATCACTTTCTCTGCTTGTAATTGGAGCTACTGCTTTTGCGCAGGAGTCTTTTCCAATTAATGGCGTTAGAGACGTGAGAACCGGTGTGTATGCATTTACCAATGCAACCATTGTTCAAAATGAAAAAACTAAAATTGAAAAAGGTACCCTTGTGATTAAGCAAGGTAAAATTGTTGCCGTTGGCGCAACGGTTGAAGTTCCTAAAGAAGCGATTATAGTTGACTGTAATGGCAAGTTTATCTACCCTAGTTTTGTGGACCCACTTACTGATTATGGCGCAAACACACCAAAGCGCAGTGCTGCTGCTTTTAACTTTGGTGCACCGGCACAATTTGGATCTAATAAGGCGGGTGCCTATAACTGGAACCAGGCTATTAAGCCAGAAGTAAATGCGGTAGAATCATTTAGTATTGACGAAGCAACCGCAAGCGGTTTTAGAAACAATGGATTTGGCGTTGTTTTTACACATGTTAGAGATGGTATTGCAAGAGGAACAGGCGCAGTAGTATCCTTAGCGAGTACAAATGAAAACAACACAATTTTAAAAACGAAAGCAGCACAAGTGTTTTCTTTTGATAAGGGCTCCTCTACACAATCTTATCCAAGTAGCCTAATGGGTAGCATTGCTTTATTGCGTCAAACATATTTAGATGCAAAATGGTATGCAACAAAACCAGCATCGGAGGGTGTAAACTTATCCCTTGAAGCATTTAATGCGAACTTGATTTTACCACAAATTTTTGTTGCAGATGACAAGTGGTCTACATTAAGAGCAGACCGAATTGCAAAAGAATTTGGCACTCAATATATTATTAGAGGAGGAGATAACGGCTATCAAAGAATTGAAGAGTTAGCCAAAACAAAGGCATCTTATATTTTAGGTCTAGATTTTCCTGCTGCATTAGATGTAGAAGATGCAAACGATGCAAGATTTGTTGCTTTGTCTGAAATGAAACACTGGGAATTGGCACCAACGAATCCTGCTGCATTTGAAAAGGCGGGCATTAATTTTAGTATTAGTGTGGGAGACATGAGAGACAGCAAACAGTTTTTAATGAATTTAAGAAAAGCAATTCAATATGGTTTGTCAGAAACTAAAGCATTAGAAGCTTTGACCAAAACACCTGCTCAACAAATTGGTGTATATGATCAAGTGGGTTCTCTAGACGCGGGCAAGTTGGCAAACTTCTTGATCACAACAGAACCAATTTTTAATAGCAGTGCAAAAATTATTGAAAACTGGATTCAAGGAAACAAGTATGACGTGAATCCTTCAGAGTGGAATAATTATGCAGGCAAATACAAAATAACCATCAATAACGGTGGAACAAAAACAGATTATACGGTTGAACTAAAAAAGGACCTATCTGCAAATATTATAGGTGCAGACACATTGGTTGCTAAAGTTGCAATTAACGAGTCTTTGGTAAAGATTAGTTTTCCAGAAAAAAAGGGTCGTGGTGTAGAAAGCATTCGCTTAAGTGGCGTGATTGCAGCTGGTGGATGGAATGGTTTTGGAACAGATGCAAGGGGTTCCAAACTAACCTGGTCTGCTAATATGGTTGCGCCTATTTCTACTTCGACTTCTGCTGAAAAAAAGGCAGCCGAGCCAGTAGTATTAGTTTCAAAAGTAACCTATCCCTTTGTTGGATTAGGAAATGAGTCGGTTCCTCAACAAGAAACAATCTTAATTAAAAATGCGACCGTTTGGACGAATGAGAAAGAAGGCAATCTTCAAAACACAGATGTTTTATTAAAGGCGGGTAAAATTGCCAAGATTGGAAAAAATTTAATTGAAGCGGGCGCAAGGGTTATTGATGGAACGGGTAAATATTTAAGTCCCGGTATTATTGATGAACACTCTCATATTGCAGCACTTTCAATTAATGAAGGTGCACAATCGGTTACATCCGAAGTGCGCGTGGGTGATAATATGAATCCAGAAGATATTAATATCTATCGCCAATTAAGCGGTGGTGTCACTTCTTCTCATATTCTTCATGGTAGCGCGAATACCGTTGGTGGCCAAACTCAATTGATTAAATTAAGATGGGGTACCACCGATGAAGGATTGAAATTTGCGGGTGCAGATCCCTTCATCAAGTTTGCATTGGGTGAAAACGTAAAACGTACGACCTCTACTAATAACAATCGTTTCCCTGATACAAGAATGGGGGTAGAGGAGGTCTTGACAGATGCATTTGATAGAGCGGTGGATTATCAAAAAGCAATGAAGGCAAATCCGACAACAACCAGAAGAGATTTAGAATTAGATGCATTGTCTGAGATCATGAACAAAAAACGTTTCATTACTTGCCACTCTTATGTACAAACAGAAATTACCTATGCAATGCGAGCTATTGAAAAATTCAAAGCACAGGGTTATGACTTCAACATCAACACTTTTACACACATCCTTGATGGATACAAGGTGGCAGATAAGATGAAAACACATGGCGCAAGCGCTGCCACTTTCTCTGATTGGTTTGCTTATAAAACAGAAGTAACAGATGCTATAGCTTATAATGCGGCAATCATGCATCATGTTGGCGTGAACACGGTGATTAATTCTGATGATGCGGAAATGGCTCGAAGATTGAATCAAGAAGCAGGCAAGGCGGTAAAATACGGTGGCGTATCTGAAGAGGACGCGTTCAAGATGGTTACATTAAATCCAGCCAAGGCGCTTCACATAGATAATAAAGTGGGGAGCATTAAAGTGGGTAAAGATGCAGACGTGGTTTTATGGAGCGATAATCCATTAAGCATTTATGCAAAATCTTTATATACAATTGTTGATGGTACAGTTTATTTTGATCGTGAAAAAGATGCAGAGCGTAGCAAACAGGTTACAGCAGAGAGAACCAAGTTGATTCAAAAAATGTTGGGAGAGAAAAAAGCGGGCATGCCAACAAGACCAGCTACGCCAAGTACACAAATATTATTAGAGTGTGGAGATCATGATCATAACGAAGGTCTAAACACTATTTATGAATCTCAAAAAAACTAAACCATGCAAAAGAAATATTTTAGCACTTTAGCTCTTGCATTGTTGGGTTTAACAGCAAGTGCACAAGACAATGTCTATCCAGCAGCGAAACAAAAAGGAGTTACTGTAATTACACATGCGACAGTTCATGTTGGAAATGGATCAACATTAACAGACGCATCAGTTGCGTTTGAAAACGGCAAAATTACTGGTGTCGGCAATGTGGCAATTCCAGCCGGCGCAACAGTAATAGACGGAACGGGCAAACAGGTATATCCTGGTTTGATTTTACCAACTTCTGATTTAGGATTAAGAGAGATTAGTTCGGGGGTGCGCGGTAGTAATGATTATGCTGAGATTGGTGACAACAATGCGAATATCAAGTCGATTGTTGCTTACAATACTGATTCCAAAATAATTGGTGTACTACGCGAAAATGGTATTTTGTTGGCGGGTGTTGCACCACAAGGCGAATTAATTGAAGGCATGGCAAGTGTAGTACAATTAGATGCTTGGAATTATGAAGATGCCGCCTATCAACTTGATAATGGTTTGTATATAAATATGCCAAGTTTAATGGCGCGTCGCACGGGTCGTATGGCCTTTATGCGTCCTGGTCCTTCAGGTGATCCTGTAAAAGCTGCGATGGACAAAATAGAAACCATCAAAAAATTCTTTACGGATGCTAAAGCGTATTATCAAGAAAAAACGCACGCAGCAAATAATTTAAAACTAGAAGCGGTGCGTGGTTTATTTGATGGCAAACAAAAATTATTTGTACGTGCTAATGAGGTAAAACAAATTTTGCTTGCGATGGATATCGCAAAAACATTCGGTTTTAAATTAGTAATTGTAGGTGGAGCAGAAGCCTTTCAAATTGCCGATTTGCTTGCTGAAAACAATGTGCCAGTAATTTTAGATCGTCAACACGCATTGCCAGCAATGGAAGATGATGACGTGGACCAACCTTACAAAACACCAGCAGCTTTACAAAAAGCAGGTGTGTTATTTTGTTTAAACGACACACACGATCAAAGTCGTTTTCGTAATCTTGCCTTCAACGCTGGAACAGCTGCCACCTATGGTTTAACCAAGGAGCAAGCGCTTTCTGCAGTGACATTAAATGCTGCAAAAATTTTGGGTATTGAAGACAAGACTGGTACCATTGAGACGGGCAAGGACGCGAATCTTTTGATTGTGAATGGTGATTTATTAGACATGAAGTCTAGTGTAATCGGTCAGGCGTTTATACAAGGTCGTAATGTATCCCTGGACAACAAGGGTAAACAATTATACGAACGCTACAAGCATAAGTATCAGTTAAAATAATTGTTCTTTTATCACTTGCAATTCTGACTTTAATCGGAATTGTAACAGTGGAAAAATAAGTTTCCTCCCAGCTCGGTAAATCTGAACTGGGAGGATTTTTTTTGGCTAACTTAGCGCTATGTCTAAAAAACTATATTTACTAGATGCATTGGCCCTAATTTATAGGGCATATTATGCACTAATTCGCACACCAAGAATTACGAGTACAGGAATCAACACCAATGCTCAGTTTGGTTTTACCAATACTTTATTAGAGATTATTAAAAAAGAAAATCCATCTCATATCGCCGTTTGTTTTGATACACACGCGCCAACAGAACGTCATACTGATTTTACTGATTATAAAGCAAATAGAGAAGCGGCGCCAGAAGATTTATTAAGCTCGCTACCACATATTAAAGCAATCATTGAGGGGTTTAATATTCCTGTAGTTGAGTGTGATGGTTATGAGGCCGACGATGTGATAGGCACACTCGCTTGGCAAGCTGCCGACATGGGTTATGAAGTGTATATGGTTACGCCCGATAAAGACTACGGTCAGTTGTTGGTAAAAGAAAACGTTTACATGTGGAAGCCGCCCGCTTTTGGTAATGAAAGAGAAATATTAGATGCAGAAAAAATAAAAGCAAAATGGGATATAGCACGCGTTGACCAAGTTGTAGACATGTTGGGCTTGATGGGAGATGCGGCTGATAATATCCCAGGTATTCCTGGTGTGGGTGAAAAGACGGCGGCCAAATTGTTAAAAGAATATGACACACTAGAAGGTGTATTGGAAAACGCAGATAAAATTAAAGGTGCGATGGGCGAGAAAGTGAGGGCTGGAAAAGAGTCTGCTATTATGAGCAAAAAACTAGCAACCATTATCACCAATGTTCCTGTAAAGTTTCATGAAGAAGATTATAGATTGACCGAAAAAAATATTCCTGCATTAACTGAAATTTTTAATTTACTAGAATTTAAAACACTTGGGAAACGTATACTGGGAAGCGATTTTGAAGTAGTAGTAGCGCAAGATCCCGAAGTACAAACTGACCTTTTTGGCAATGAAGTAAAAACAAAAAAGCCTCTTGTAAAAACAAAAACGATCGTATTAAATTCAGACGAAAGAACGCAATCGGTTTTAGAGCCTAATGACGAGCCGGGTAATCCAGGTTATGAACCAGATGGCGAAGAGGGTGATTCAGTCTTGCCCAAATTAGTTGCAAATAAAAACATTTTAAATACGCCACATCAATATGAATTAATTCTTGGCGATAGGGCAATTGCTGATTTTATAAAAAAAATTAATACAAAAAAAGAAATTTGTATTGATACCGAAACGACTGGTATTGACGCAAACAATGTGCAATTGGTTGGATTGAGTTTTTCGAATACAATTCATACTGGATATTATTTACCCATAGCTAATGATGGCGATGGTGTTGATGGTGCGAAACATATTTTGGGAAAACTTCAGCCCTTGTTTGAGGATGAATCGATTACTTGGATTGGTCAAAATTTAAAATATGATTTATTAGTATTGAAGTGGTATGGCATAACGTTAAAAGGAAAGACCTTTGATACCATGTTGGCACATTATGTAATAGAGCCCGAGGGCAGGAGGAGTATGGATATTTTAAGCGAACAATTTTTAGGATATGAACCAGTGAGTATCGATACCTTAATTGGTAAAAAGGGAAAAAACCAGGGTACTATGCGTGATGTTGCTTTGGAGCAAATTACCGAATATGCGGCAGAAGATGCCGACATTACCCTACAATTAAAAGAATGCTTTGAGCCTTTATTGATCAAGCGCGATGTACAACGTGTATTTCATGAAGTAGAAAACCCGTTAATGCAGGTGCTTGTAGATATGGAGTTTGAGGGTGTTAAAGTAGATGAACAATTTTTGAACGAGTATAGCAAAGTATTAGAGGCTGAAATTAAAATAAGCGAAGAGCGCGTTTTTGAACAAGCGGGTGTGCGTTTTAATCTTGCTTCACCAAAACAACTTGGCGATGTGTTATTTGATATTTTAAAAATTGATCCAAAAGCAAAAAAAACAAAGACAGGTCAATATGCTACTGGAGAAGATGTGTTGACAAAGCTTGCTGCAAAACATAAAATTGTTGACGATATATTAAACTTCAGAGAACTAAGCAAATTGAAGTCTACTTATGTGGATGCGCTCCCGGCTATCGTGAATCCTAAAACAGGTAGAATCCATACAAGCTATGCACAAGCAGTTGCGGTGACGGGTAGATTAAGTAGTACCAATCCCAACCTGCAAAATATTCCTATTCGATCTGATCGAGGAAGAGAAGTGCGCAAGGCATTTATTCCAAGAGACCCTTCTCGTGTATTGGTAAGTGCCGATTATTCTCAAATTGAATTAAGGGTGGTAGCAGCTATTAGTGGTGATCCAAACATGTGTGATGCGTTTAAGCAAGGAAAAGATATTCATACCGCTACAGCGGCAAAAGTATATGGTATTGCAGAATCAGAGGTAACCAAAGAGCAACGATATAAAGCAAAGAGTGTCAACTTTGGTATCATCTATGGACAGGGTGCATTTGGTTTGGCTGAAAACCTTGGGATCTCAAGAACGGAAGCAAAAGAGATTATTGATAATTATAAGAAGGAGTTTCCAAATATTCAGTTGTATATGGATCAGCAAATCAACAAAGCAAAAGAACTTGGTTTTGTTGAAACCCTTATGGGGCGTAAGCGCTGGTTAAGAGATATTAACAGTTCTAATTTCACTGTGCGAGGTTTTGCAGAACGAAATGCTATAAACTCTCCTATTCAGGGTTCTGCTGCAGACATGATTAAATTAGCAATGATAAAGATTCATCGTGCAATGAAAGAAAAACATTGGGCATCAAAAATGATTTTACAAGTACATGATGAATTGGTTTTTGATGCAGTTGAATCGGAATTGCCTGCACTAAAAGAATTGATTTTGTCTTGCATGACAACTGCGATGGAGTTGCCGAATGGTGTACCTGTGGAAGCAGAAATTGGACAAGGTAAAAATTGGTTAGAAGCACATTAGTCTATTAAGCAAATCGGCAACCTCGTTTATGGGGTGATGCAAAAACCAATTGAATAAAATTAAAAAAGCCCTTAATTTTTTGTAAGGGCTTTTTTATTATCGATTCATGCTTGCTAAAAATTCTTCATTGTCTTTGGTGCCGCGCATGCGTTTTAATAATTCGTTCATTGCTTCGTCGGTATTCATATCGTTTAAGAATAAACGAAGAATATTCATTCTCTGAAGCACCTCTTTGTCTAATAATAAATCATCACGACGTGTGCTTGATCCGGTTAAATCAATCGCAGGGAAAATACGTTTATTTGCTAAACGACGATCTAATACTAATTCCATATTACCGGTTCCTTTGAATTCTTCAA
>CAZBJP010000075.1:1267-7848 GCA_964492205.1 uncultured Sediminibacterium sp. | reverse complement strand
GCCCCCCTCGCCTTCACGAATGGGATTCGGAGATGTGGGAAAACCTGATCTACCACCAAATGTCACGGACATGTGTTTTTTCCTTGTTGATTGAAGATATTAAAATTCTTTTTGGAGGCAAATACAATAGTGAAACCCATTACATCTCTCCTACTCTAATTGAGGAAACTAATCTTGATAGTATAATTATGCAAGATGAAATATTTGGTCCATTATTACCCATTCTGACCTATGAAAATGAAAGCGAAATCGATAGTATTATTTCAAAATACGAAAAACCTTTGGCTTTGTATATTTTCAGCGAGAGAAGATCATTCTGTAACAACATAATTGCTACACATTCTTTTGGAGGTGGTTGTATTAACGACACTATGATTCATTTCTCTAATAAGCAATTGCCTTTTGGAGGTGTTGGAAATAGTGGCATTGGAGCTTACCACGGGAAGTTAAGTTTTGATATTTTTTCGCACCATAAGGGAGTGGTCAAAAAAGCAACTTGGATAGACTTACCGTTGCGATATGCACCTTATAAAGATAAATTAGCATCCGTAAAGAAAATATTAAATTGGCTGTAAGCCAAAAAACAATCAATGAATTAGTTAAAGAATGGAAACAATCAATCAAAAAATTGCACAATTAAAAACAAATGGATACGAATTGAAATTTGAAGAGGTATTCAATAAAGCTTTCGAAAACTATAAAAAAATAGCACTTTATGCAGGTTTAGCTATTTTAATTTTTGGTTTTCTTTTCGTTTTTCTTGCCGCAATTGGCGTAGTTAGTTTTGTAGGTGCAGAGCATTTGAATGAAAATATGATAAAACAATTTGAAGCTAAAATGCTAAAACAAGAATACCTTGGTTATCAATTTATAGTTGTATTAGCCATCAATAGTCTTTTTAGTCCAATTAGTGCGGGCTTTTTAAAAATGGCTGAATCTGCTGATAAAGATGTGGAATTTAAAATGCGTCAATTTTTCTCTTTTTACAAATGGACGTATTTCAAAGAATTATTTGTTGCTACTTTTATCATTACTCTTTTGAGTACTGGAATCGATAGTGCATTAACTTTTTATAAAATTCCTGTATTAGGAGGAATTATTTCTTTTGCAATCGGAATATTTACTGTTTTGAGTACCCCTTTAATTATTTTTGGCAAACAAAAAGCGACTGCAGCGATAAAAGCAAGTATTAGTTTAACAAGTTCACATTTTCTAACACTTTTCCTTCTTTTATTCGTTGCCTTTTTAGGTTCTTTAGTCGGTTTGATTGGTTTTTGTATCGGTGTTCTTTTTACTATACCTTTCAATATGTCAATGCAATACGCTATCTATGATACAGTTATTGGTATCGAAAATGAAGAAGTAGTTGTTGTCGAATCAGAAGAAAACTAACCCAACCAACCGTCTCTATCTAAACTTCGGTATTGTATCGCTTCGGCAATATGATGTGATGCTACTTTTTCAGTAGCTTCTAAATCAGCAATTGTTCGTGCTACTTTCAAAATTCGGTCATACGCTCGAGCAGAAAGATTCAATCGTTCCATTGCATTTTTTAGTAATTCTTTAGAAAGTTCATCCAAAGCACAAAATTCTCTAATCTGTTTGGTACTCATTTGAGCATTGTAATGAATGGTTGGCATCAATTCAAAACGAGATGATTGGATTTCTCGGGCATGAGTTACTCTTTTCCTAATATCGACACTACTTTCTGCTTTTCTGTCGTCTGATAATTTATCAAATGGAACGGGGGTTACTTCAATATGAATATCAATTCGGTCTAATAATGGTCCAGATATTTTATTCATATACCGTTGCATTTCGTGGGGAGAAGAAGTTTGAGGAGCATCCGGATCATTGAAAAAACCACTCGGACTCGGGTTCATACTTGCTACTAACATAAATGATGATGGATAGGTAACTGTGAATTTAGCTCTAGAAATAGTCACTTCCCTGTCTTCTAAAGGTTGACGCATTACTTCGAGTACATCGCGCTTGAACTCTGGCAATTCATCCAAGAAAAGAACCCCATTATGTGCCATCGAAATCTCTCCAGGCTGCGGATAACTCCCACCACCTACTAATGCTACATTAGTAGTTACATATAATGTGTACGTAAAATTTAAAATACTTTTTAACAAGTTATTATAACACTTAAACCCAATAAATACAATGGTTTAGGTGTTTTTTTATGCTTATACATTAACTAATAGCACTTATATAATGTAATTAAATGACTAACAAATAATGTCATTTATAATTTATACCTAAACACTAATAATTTAAACAATGCTAATTAAAACAACTTCAACAGACGGCAAGGTTCAAACCCCAAACGAAAAAATTTTATCGGTTGAACAGAAAACCGCAGACGCTTCAGTTTCAATTCGAATTACGTCCGAACAATTGCAACAACTAAAATTAAAATCTAAATCCGAGAAGCGAACAATTGCCAACTACATTAAATCCAAACTTTTTTAAAAACAACCTAATTGTTAATAACTAAAACTGAAATTGCTATGATTAAAATATTTACTGATTCCGAAGGAATTAAAGAAACAACAAACCAACTATTAACCGAATTAAACTACTATACGGGGTGTTTAGAAGCGGTTAAACAAATTGCAAATAAAGATGACATTATTAGCTTAAATGAACTCGAAGCCGACATATTGAAAGGCACAAATTTTAGCGATGTTAATAAAGTTGCTGAATTACGTGGGTGTTATGATGCTTATAAATTCTTTAAAGACTACCATAATAAGTATGATTTAAATAATTATACGGAAAACCTTGAAATTAAAAAAGAAGTATTAGACCAAAGAAAATTAGATCTTTGTCATGAGATTCAGGAAAATATTAATATTAGAAATCCAATTGAGAAACAGCTTAATAAATCAAAAAAAGGACCAAATAGAACAAGCACACACAAGCTATTTAAACAAGGATGCTGAAATGATTTATAGAAAATTAGACAAGTGTACCGAAATATTAAATTCAATTAATAGAGCCTATTCTAATTGCTTAAAAGCTGATTACAATGGGAATTGGAGTATAAATGTACTTGCGTTACAAACAATTAATAATGAATTATCCAAACAAGTATAAAATATCATTGCAAGAACTTGCTTCTAAATTATCCGAAGTAGCACCCGAAGTACAAGAAATTGCATCGTATTACATTTATAGAATTCAGTCGCCTAATGGTGTTAATACAATAAAAAGCCATTTGCCTTATGATGAATTTATGCAACAATTTAAGAAGAAAAAAATATGAAGACTAAAAAAGTAATCTTAACGCCATACCAACAAGCACACATTGAATGGAAACTTGAAAAGGCGAAGGCTAAACGTTTAGGCGTTAACGTTTCACAATTAAAAATGTTGGACGAAATAAAGCAAGCTATAATTGACTTTAAAAGAAAAAAAAGTAATAAAAAACAATAAAAAACAATGTTTAAAGGAGAAATTAATACGAAAGGACGCCCTCGTGGTGCGGTTAATAAAATAACAAGCGAGGTTAAAGAACTAATTAACCAATTGGCTTCAGACCTGTTTCAATCAATTGACGTGAACGAATTAAAAGCAACTGATAAAGTACGCCTATTCATAGGGATAATGCCTTATATCATACCTAAAAAGGCTGAAATAGACACTACAATTAATTCAAACTTAACGTGGCTTGATTCCTATACTGAAGAGCAGTTAAATAATATTTTAAATAGTTAATTATGGCGTGGTTAGAAGATTCAACTTACACAACGATTAAAGAAGCTATAATTAATTCAACGGCTGATAATGGGTTAATAGCTTGTTATATAGATAAAGAAGGCAAACGAACGTATTTCGTGAATGGTAAACCCGTAATGAAATTTAAATAATGAAATTTAATAACATTGAATTAGAAAATTTAAGTAGAGCAAGAAACCATACAATTGAATTTGACGGGTTTGAGTGGTGGTGGTATTCGTGTAAAAAAGATAAATGGGAACTACATTGTATTAGACCTTTTTCAGACTATAAAAAAGCATTGGCATACCTTAAATATTGGCTTGTAAAATATGATAAAATGGTAGAAGATAATAATGTAGAAATTGAAAGAATTACAGATAGAATATTTGACCAAGTGCGTATTTGTGATATTGTGAATTCTGATAAGAAAACTATTGATAAAATACTTGACATATACGCAATTAAACCATTTGCAACACAAGTTGAATTAAGCGAATATTTAAATATTTCGAAAATGGCAATTTGTAAGCAATTGAAAAAATTAAAGAATGGCGAAAAATAGAGGTGGCTCTAATATTGACTATGCGGTAGGATTTGAAATAGAAGACAAACTATTTACGAAGTATAAAAGTATGATTATTAATATATTAACCGCAACCAATATCGAACAAACCACGAGAGGTTTAGTAGATAAAGCAACGGGTACTGATGCAGTTGCATTGATTGAGGGCAACGTATATGGTGTTAGTTTAAGGTTTAGAAGCGGTGATTTCAATTCTTTTACTTTAAACAGGCATATAGACGATTCATATTGCGAAATAAACAAATGGATAAAAAATAGAAGTAATCAAATTAAACCCGCATACTACGTGCAAATTTCCGAAACCAACGAGTATTATAGATTAATTAGAGTGAATATAGATGCTTACTCATTGCACCTACAATATTTAATTAAACATAATTTATTAGAGCCACTTTATAACAAGCATTTAAAAGCATACGAATTCAAACTGAATACAAACGAAAAAGTTAATGGGGTATTTAGCACAATTATTAAAAAAGTATAAAAGTGTTTACACAATGTAATATTGTGACAACGTATTTAAAAACATAACTAATTGATTTAAAACATATTAACTTATTTATAAATTAAAGTGTTTACATAAAGTGCAAATAAAGTATTTTATGTAAACATTTTTTATTACATTTGTTATTAAGAAAACGAAAAATAAAAGATATGAAGACTACAATTTTATTTGATTACAGAACTTCGGTTAATTATGCGGTTAAATTGTTTGAAGCAGTTGAAAAAAATGATTTGAAATATAAGTTAGATAAAAGAACTGAAGCATTGATGATTTTAATTGGGATTGATACCGCATTACGTATTTCGGATTTATTAAAATTAAAATATGACGATTTAGAAATAACAAATGAATATGGTAAACCCGTATTCCATACATACATTAAAAAAACTAAAAAGCGTTTGTCAATTCCAATTTCGTTTACAACATTAAAGTATTTAGAAACATACAAACAATGGACTAAATTATGTTATGGTGAAAGCGAATATATATTTCACAACTTCAATAATACAAATACAAATACGGATAGAGTATATACACGCCAATGGGCGCATAAGAGATTATGTGAAGCAAATAAAAAAGGTTTGTTAGGTGACAAGGTTGATGTTGCAGGTGCACACTCGTTAAGAAAAACGGGTGCAAATAGAGTTTATGAAATTACTAAAGACATTAGGGATGCACAATATTTATTAGGACATAAAAACATTATGCAAACAGAAACGTATTTGGCGGTTGATAAAAAGAAAGCACTTGAACGATTATGCAATTTGGTTTATTAGGTTTACTCTGTTTATATAAGTAGTAAACTTTTTAAAATATAAAACATTGTAAATCAATTACTTATATAATATAAAATTACTGCTTAAAGGCTACTCTTTTAAATACTTATTTTTCAATATTTCAAATTGTTGTTTGCTATTCAACATAAAGTTAAAATCAATCTTTTTATTAGTTTTATATTCCATTTCTAATTTCTTATCTAATATCATAGTTAAAAAATTCTGCTCTCCTACCCTTTCAATATCTAAAACTTCATACGCTACCTTATAATTGTTTTCTATTGTAATGACTACATTATTCATATTTGGAACATTGAAAAATATTTCTAAATAATAATTCTTTACGTCATCATAATAAATTCTAATGTCTTTAATATACTTTTTTAGTATATCCTTTCTGTCATTAAAACCAACGTTTGTGACATTAAAATCTCAATCCTTTAAAATACTATTAATGCTATTATTATTCTCTTTATCACTATCTAATTGCTCTTTTAAGTTGTATATTTTAGTTTCTAATGCATCTTTTTCAATCCTAATATTGTTCATTTCAGATTTAACATCACTATCAGTAATAATACCTTTTCTAATACTATTAATAATATTACTTTTTTCTTTATCTAATACCTTTAATGCACTTTCAAACGCTTTAATTTCTGTTTGTATTTCAACTACAATATCACTTGTATTTAAATTACTAAAATGCGACTCAATTAGTTTAGTTAATTGCCCATCACCAACAAACTTATTCCAAATAATTTCGTCTAATATATCAATGTTTAAACTTCTGTTACCGCAATTGTGGTTAAGTATTCTTTTACTGCTACAAGTGTAATAATTATCCTTTTTACTTATTCTTGTCCTACCATAATAATTGCGTCCACAACGCCCACAACGTAATAAACCTTTCAACAAATATTTGTGTTCAGTATTAACCCCCGAAGTGTTACTATTGTTCTTTAAATTGTCGTTTACCTTCTGCCAATAT
>CAZBJP010000075.1:0-1257 GCA_964492205.1 uncultured Sediminibacterium sp. | reverse complement strand
GTCAAATATTGCAGGACACTCATATTCAACACCTGCAAACATCTTAACGCCTTTATACGTAGTGTTTTTAATTATATTACGAATTGTCCCACCCGCCCAAGTTATATTACTTTTATTACGAGTAGTGACCTTATTAGTATACTTGTTTTTTACGCTTAATGTACCCCCTTTTTTAATTAAATTACATGCGGTTGGCACACCTTCTTTATTCAATATGTTAGCTATTTTTAATGTTCCAACACCACTTAACGACAATGCATAAATACGCTTAACTACTTCAGCTTGTGCATCGTCAATAATCATTAAATTGTCTTTATCTTTTTTATATCCGTATGGTGAAATAGCGTGTACCTTACCATTTTCAGCATTCCTTTTTAATACTGATTTTACTTTCTGTTTAGTAATTTCAACATAAAATTTATTAAATGCAGACATAACCGTTCCCAATAAAATAGATTCGGGATTCAATATGACTTCACCACTATTTGTAAAACATTTTACATTCTTCTTTACAAATAACTTACTTAAAATTATATACGTTTCGGGGTCACGTTCTAACCTACTATTATCATAATAGTAAAACATATTTATTTTATTGTCTTCAGTATCTTGAACAAGTTTATATAATGCGGGGCGTTCATTTATAGCTAATGTACCCGACAAACCTTCGTCTATATACACTTCGTAATCAACACCTAACTTGTTTGCTAATTCAATACCCAATTGACGTTGGTCTTCAATACTCCTATCTTTACCAACTTCTTTTTCTTTACTAATTCTGCAGTAAATACCTATCATTTGTCTATATGTTTGTTACAAATGTAAATAAAAAATGAATTAGTACACCATTAAATTACACTACATTAGAAATAGTATGGTGCGGACTACGAAACGGACGCTGGTTCATCAAACCTACTTCTTTCAATTTTCCAGCAACGCTATGAATTTTGGTAGTTTCCAAAGCTTCGCGCAAAGTCATTGGTGGTAAAATACTCGGTAATCGTTTGGCCAACATAGTCTTTCCAGCTCCTGGTGGCCCAATCAAAATGATATTATGCCCACCGGCTGCGGCGATTTCCATACAACGCTTAATGCTTTCCTGACCTTTGACATCCGAAAAATCAAACTCAGGAAAATCTAAGGTTTTATAAAATTCGGCTCTAGTATCAATAATACTGGGTTCTATAGTCCCTTTACCTTCAAAAAAATCAATTACTTCCGAACTTCGAGAGTTAGATGAATCAAGATTGAGCGCCT
>CAZBJP010000074.1:0-8256 GCA_964492205.1 uncultured Sediminibacterium sp. | reverse complement strand
GATTGGTCACCCAATCTTCAAAATTTTGAGGATCTTTGATTGGAAATAATTTTGCTTTTAAATAACTCATCACACATAAAAAGCTTTCGAAGATGCCCAATTTTAATAAGGCTTCAAAAGCAGCCAATGGATAAGAGAAAAACTTTTTATTGTAAAATATTCTTGAACTTCTTGGGCGCTCTAATAATTCATCAGATAAAATTTCTGTCCAAAAATCTTCCACTTCTTTTGATTTGGAAAAAAAGCGGTGACCTCCAATATCAAAATGGTACCCTTTATATGATTCAGTGCGTGAAATCCCCCCCACATATTGAGGATCTTTTTCAAATACAGTTACATCTTGTGCGGCTTTGCCTAATAAATAAGCAGCGGTTAATCCTGCTGGACCAGCTCCAATAATGGCTACTTTTTTGCTCATAGAGGGATATAATTTGGGCAAAATTGCAAAATAAAATCGGGATTGCCATCATTAATCAATAATGAGTTTGTTTTATCCCCTATTTTTGTGTCTATGTCAAACTGTTCGAACATAATATGGGTCACTAAACCCTTCTCAGCACTTTCAGTAGACGAGCTTTATGCTATCCTTAGACTTAGATCTGAAGTGTTTGTAGTGGAGCAAAACTGTGTTTTTTTAGACATGGATAACAATGACCAAATTGCTTACCATACCATGGGCTGGATTGGTGATGAACTGGTTGCTTCTACTAGACTATTTGATGTAGATCAAAGTTATAAAGGATACCAAAGTATTGGAAGAGTTGTAGGCTCCCCAAAACATAGAGGTATCGGTGCCGGTAAAGCTTTAATGCAATATTCAATAGCTGAATGTGAAAGACTTTTTGGGAAAGGTCCTATTAAAATAGGTGCACAATTGTACCTAAAAAAATTCTACGAAGAACAAGGTTTTGAAAAATCAGGAGACATGTATTACGAAGATGATATTGAACATATTCCAATGATCAGAAAATAAATCTACTTCATCTCAATTTCTAAATACTGTGCAGTATGTGTTTTTGATTTTTTTATCATCTGTTCCGGCGTTCCTGTAAATTGTACCATACCACCAGCTGATCCACCTTCAGGCCCCATATCAATAATATGATCGGCCATTTTAATGACATCCATATTGTGTTCAATAACTAATACAGTATTACCTCTATCTACCAAACGATTTAATACACCTATTAATAATTGTATGTCTTGAAAATGCAGTCCTGTGGTTGGCTCATCTAAAATATAAAAAGTCTTACCTGTATCTTTTTTACCTAATTCTGTGGCCAACTTGATTCGTTGTGCTTCTCCTCCACTTAAAGTCACAGCTGATTGTCCTAATGTGATATAACCTAAGCCAACTTCTTGTAGCACTTTTACTTTTCTATAAATAAACGGCACAGCTTGAAAGAATTCACAAGCTTCTTCTACAGTCATATTCAAGACATCACTGATCGATTTTCCTTTATACCTAATCTCTAGTGTTTCTCTATTATATCTTTTGCCAGCACATTTTTCACAATGCACATACACATCTGGTAAAAAATTCATTTCTATCACACGCATACCACCTCCCTCACAAACCTCACATCTTCCTCCTTTTACATTAAACGAAAAACGTCCTGCTTGATACCCTCTAATTTTCGCTTCAGGTACTGCAGCAAATAAAGTTCTAATATCTGTGAAGAATCCGCAATAAGTGGCAGGATTACTTCTTGGCGTTCGCCCAATAGGAGATTGATCTATCACTTTATCAATATATTCCAAACCTGTTACCGATGCATAAGGCATGGGTTTTGTCTTACTATTGTAACAATGTTGAGATAGTATTGGATATAAGGTTTCATTGATTAAGGTGGACTTGCCTGATCCACTCACACCAGTCACTAAGATCAAACTCCCTAATGGAAAACTCGCATTCACTTTTTTTAACGTATTACCTGTTGCCCCTTTTATTTCTATAAAGTGTCCATTTCCTTTTCGACGTTCGGCAGGGAGCGCAATTGATTTTTTACCTGCTAAATACAAAGCAGTATCTGATTTTAATTTCAAAAATGATCTAGGGGAGCCTGCTGCAACTACATGTCCGCCATGAATTCCAGCCCTTGGACCAATGTCCACTAAGTAGTCAGAAGCCATCATAATATCCTTATCATGTTCCACCACTAACACTGTATTTCCTATATCCCTCAGCTGCTTTAAAGCCACAATCAATCGCTGGTTATCTCGCTGGTGTAACCCAATAGAAGGCTCATCTAAAATATAAGTGATGCCTTGAAGTTGTGAACCAATTTGTGTTGCCAAACGAATACGTTGTGATTCACCACCACTCAAAGACTTAGATGGTCTACTTAAAGACAAATAAGACAAGCCCACATTCATTAAGAACTCAATACGGTCATTTATTTCTTTTAAGATACCACTTGCAATTTGAGTATCCTTTTTATCTAATTTTTTAGGTAGTTCTAAAAACCATGCTTGCAAATCATTTAAATGCATTTCATTTAAAGCTGCAATATTCAATTCATTCACCTTAAACCAAAGGCTTTCTTTTTTTAATCTAGCGCCATTACATGCAGAACATGTATTTAGTTCCATGAAGCTTTCTACCCAACCCTTTAAATGATCAGTACTTTGCGAAGATGTGAACCATCTTTTCAACATTGGCACAATTCCTTCGTAACTGCCAGTATAAGTATCAGGTATGTTTTCGTCATTTAAATCCAACCCTAAAGTGGAACTAATATTCTTATCACCAAATAAAAGCAAACCCAATTGTTCTTTTGACAAACTATCAAGTGACTTATCCAAATTTATTTTATGTTTTCTTGCAAATTGTTTAACCTGAGTAAACACGCTTGCTTCACGCGCTTCCCCTAAAGGAACAATTCCACCCGCATTCACACTCAACGACTTATCTGGCATGATCGAATCCATGTCAATCGCATACACATTACCAAGCCCTTTACAAGTTGGACAAGCACCATAAGGCGAGTTAAAAGAAAAACTATTGGGAGAAGGTTTCTCATAACTTAAACCAGTATCCAAACACATCAATTGTTTTGAATATTGTACTATTTTTTCTTTCCCTTCTTCCAAAACAAATAATAAATCCTTACCCATTTTTAAACTCTGTTGAACACTATCTGCCAACCTCGTTTTCATTGAGTCATTCACAGGTATTCTATCTACCACAATTTCAATGTCGTGAATCTTATATCTATCTACTTGGAATTTCGGTCTTAGCTCAATGACTTCTCCATCCACTCTTGCTTTCACAAATCCTTTCTTTCGAATCTCTTCAAACAATTCTCTATAATGTCCCTTTCTACCTCTTACAACTGGAGCTAATAAATTTATTTTTTTATCCTTGAACTTCTTTTGAATATCTTGAATGATTTCTGCTTCAGAAAACTGAACCATCTGCTTACCCGTTTCATAACTATATGCCTTACCCACCCTCGCATATAATAAACGCAAAAAATCATATAATTCAGTTACTGTTCCTACTGTAGACCTTGGATTTTTATTGGTTGTTTTTTGTTCAATGGCAATCACAGGTGACAAACCGGTAATTTGATCTACATCTGGACGTTCCATATCTCCCATAAATTGTCTTGCATAAGCGCTGAAACTCTCCATATATCGGCGCTGACCTTCATTATAAATGGTATCGAATGCTAAGGAAGATTTACCACTACCACTCACTCCTGTAAAAACAACTAACTGATTTTTGGGGATAGTAAGATCAAAATTCTTTAAATTATGCTCTCTAGCACCTATTACTTCAATATTATCTTTGGCTTTATTCATGGGTTTGTGCAAAGTTATAACAACCATTCCTATAATTAGTTGACTATGCGCTGAAACATTTTGTAAATTTGCGCAGTAAAAGTCAATAGAAATATGTTTCAAAATGCACCCTCGATATATATAAAAGCCAGAAACCTAACCCTGTTGGGTGCAGTACTACTCATTAGTGCCAGCGCTTACTTTAGCAGGGAAACTGTTTTTCTTTTGTTTAATATGGATGGTGGGGCAAAAACTGATCTTTTTTTTAAATGGGCAACATGGGGTGCAGAGGGTTGGGTGTGGATCCCCTATTTTATGCTTTTATTTGGCTGGTTTAAAAAAGATGCCAAATTCATTTTAGGTAATTTTTTATTATCTACCTTGATCACACAAATTCCTAAAAATTATATTTGGGATGCAGTAAGTAGGCCTGTAGCAAGTGGTATTCCCTCAAGTGAAATACATACAGTTCATGGAGTAGTTATGCATTCATGGAATAGTTTTCCTTCTGGACATACCGCAACAGCCTTTACATTATTTTTATTAACTACTTATTTATTTCCAACAAAATGGGTCTTCGTCATAGGGGCAATCTATGCGATAATTTGTGCCTATTCAAGAGTGTATTTAGGACAGCATTTCCCAATGGATATAGGCGGAGGTATGATAGTGGCTGTAATCAGTTTGCAATTAAGTATCGTAATAAGTCAAAAATATTCAAATAGAACCTCAAATGAAAAATCAACTAATAAATCTTTTTAGAAAAGGATTAATTTTAATTGTATTGAATGTCGCCGGTATAATTTCCATATTCGCCCAAGACACCACACAGCAAATTAACTTATCAACAAAGAATGATCCAAGTCAATATAAAAAACCTTATGTTATATTGATTTCAGCGGACGGATTCAGGGCAGATTTTACTGAAAAATATGATGCTAAATTTTTACAAACTATTAGCAAAAAAGGTGTACGTGCAAAATATATGCAACCAGCTTACCCATCAGTAACCTTCCCAAATCACTATACCATAGTAACTGGATTGTACCCATCACATCATGGACTTGTAGACAATACATATATAGATGTACCTTCTGGATTGCAATATAGCATGGGGAATAAAAAAATGGTGAGTGAAGGAAAATGGTATGGAGGAACACCTCTCTGGGTTTTGGCAGAGCAACAAAAAATGCTTTCTGCAAGTTTTTTTTGGGTAGCATCTGAAGCAGATATCCAAGGAATCAAACCAACCTATCATTATATCTACAATGATAAGACTTCGATAGGGACAAGAATTCAAGCTGTAAAAGATTGGTTGAGTTTGCCAGAAGATAGACGCCCACACATGATTACATTTTACTTTCCTGATGTAGACCATGATGCACATACCTATGGCCCAGAAGATCCAAGAGTTAAACATTCGGTTCAATTTGTAGACAGCAGCATTAATTCATTACAAAAAGCTTTAGCTCCATTAAACCTTCCAATTAATTATATTTTTGTCTCAGACCATGGCATGAGCACAGTCGATATTGACAATACGATTGACTTACCCGCTTCAGTAGATAAAAATTATTTTAATGTCCCTTGGGGAGATGCATTGTTACACTTGTATGCTAAAGACACAAACAAAATTGAATCTACCTACCAAGCATTAAAACTTGATACTCGTTTTACAACTTATAAATTAGATGAAACTCCAGACTACTGGCATTATAAAAAATCAGATGATTGGCATAACCGACTTGGCGATCTTATTTTAGTTCCTAAATCTGTCCATCAAGTTTTTAACCTTGGTACGCGTAAACCTACACCAGGCAAACATGGCTTTGATAATAAAACAACAGAAATGCGTGCAAGTTTTATGGCATGGGGTCCCGCTTTCAAAAAAGGACTTTTAATAAATGGTTTTGAAAACGTACACATTTATCCATTGGTTAGTCATATTTTAGGACTACAATATGACGAAAAAAGTATAGATGGAAAATTTAAAGTGCTGAAGCGGGTATTAAAAAAATAACTAATTACACTTATTCTTTGATACATCGTACTGAAATTCCACCAGCCATTAGAAACCCAGTACTTTCTACAAAATTACCATCATTATAACTCAAATACCGAATATAATTAGTTGATCCAGCTGAAGTAGAAGTCCAAAAATGACCACGTAAAAACATGGCACTTGAAGAACCTGCATCACCCATATACCCTCCAGGTAATGCTGAAAAATTGGTTGTATTTGTAGCGTTTGTATTTGGCGTGTACCAGTTTGCTGTACCAGTTTCTTTTAAATCTCCTCCATTTGCGTTCCCTCCTATTGTTGCAGCCAATATTTCAAAATCGGTTCTAGTTGGCACTCTAAATCCTATTGGGCATATTCCTCTACTATCATTTACTGCATAACCATTATATAATTTACCATAAGTAGCCTTATTTGCGATTGCGTAATTATAGTAACACCAAGCTGGAGTGGTTACTGTTCTGGTAAATGCACTATTTGCTCCTTCAATAGGAGTGCCATTTCTATAGGTAGCAACATCCAGATTTCTTTTCATCCAAATTTGTGATCCTATAACAACTGTTTCGGGACTAGGACTATACATTAAAAAGCCTTGCGGAACTACTTGTGCAATCACTAATTCTTGTAATGAAGCAGCTAATACTATAATAATAACCATTTTTTTCATTTAAATTTTGAATTAATTTCTTAATCGTTTTTAAAATTACTTTCTGTTGTAATTACAGTATAAATTGAATCTTTAAAAATGCACAATGCTTGTTGTAAAATGTGGCAGTAAGAAAAATTTTAATTTTTTATACAGCGGACTGCAAAACCAAAATTTTTAGGACTATACACGCGCCCAAATGTTGCTGAATTATAATAAAGTGAAAACCGATATGCCGCAGTATTATCAGTATATACAGTTGTGGTCCAATACCCTGCATTATTTCCTATACCAGCATATGCTGCACCATCCTTCCATCCACTTGGTAAAGCACTAAATTCATATGAATCTGTAGCATCTGTATTTGGACTAGTCCAATGTGTTGTTCCAATTTCTTTTAATTTTCCACCAGCTATAGTTTGATTATTAACAATGACTGTTTTGGTATATCCCCCTGTGGCTAAAAAATTGGTTAATATAACAAAATCATCATGTGAAGGTACTCTCCAACCAATTGGACAAACACCTCTACTATCATTTACAGCATACCAGTTGTATAATTTGCCATATACTGCTGCATTAGAAGGAGTATTATTATAAATTGCATAAGCTCCTGTTGTAACTGTTCCAAAGTTACTTATATTGTCAATTGGATCTCCATTGGTATAGTTCACTGTATTTAAATTATTTTTCATCCAAATCTGTGTCCCTATCACTACCGACTCAACAGACATAACCAGAAAACCTTGAGGTACAACTTGAGCATGCAATTCATTTAGCATTAAAATAAATATGCTTAATAAAATCTTTTTTTTATTCATTTAAAAATTTTGAACTATGGTTGAATAAAATGTTGTACCATCATAAATTAAAGTAACTATATCTAATTTAGTAGCAGTATTTGTAAGATTTGGCACATATCCGCCAGCCCATTTCCATGCTGCAGGAAATGTGACATCTTTTGAACCCGTAGCATCTTGAACAAATTTTATTAAGTAAGTCCCAACAACAGCATTACTCAATGTAAGTGTAGATATATTTATTACCATATTAACTGTGAAAACATTTCCCCCACTTAAATCGATCGTTGTGCTCGGAGTAGCAGTTATTGCTGAGGGCATTGTAAGCCTAAATCTTTTTGCCGTAATATCACCTGTTGCATTTACTGAAGTTGTTGCTATACTTGTTGCAGATGCATCACCCAAAGTTGGAGTGACAAGAGTGGGAGAAATTAAATTAGCTTTCAAATCGAGATTAGTCGTGGTAGCATAACCACTTAAGTCTTGATCCCCTGTATTTGATCCCGATAAAGTAGTTACTCCTAGTTTAGATTTGATAGTAGCAGAAGTTTCATCTCCCGTATTTATTCCTGTTGTATTGGATAAAACGCCTGATAACATCGCATCGGTTACGTAGTTCTTATTCGTACTAGCAGCGATATCTGCTGTGGTTGCATCGGCACCTGCTGTAACTAAACCTTTTGAGTCGTAAGTAATTTTAGTTTTGCTTGCTCCAGTAATTGCTGCGTTTGGAACCTGATAATCTACTCCAGGTATAGCTGCAAGCATTGCATTAGTGATTGCTCCATTAGCGATAGTTGTAGAAAAAGTACCAGTGCCAGATCCAGTCACTACACCAGTTAAAGTAATAGTTTGATCTCCTGTATTTGACCCAGTGATAGCTGCTAGTTTAGTTTTCTCTGCTGTGGTATAATCATTTGTGGAAAGTTCCTTACCTGCCACTTTATCTACTTTTAATGCTAAACTGTTTGTTACATCTGAAGCATTTGCTTTTAAATTAAGAT
>CAZBJP010000073.1:8174-8491 GCA_964492205.1 uncultured Sediminibacterium sp. | reverse complement strand
GAAGAGGTTACCAATTTTGTAAATGGGGATGGTACACCGAGGTTTAATCCTTTCTTTATTCCAAAAATGATTTTGGACATTGCTGCTGGGCAAATTTCAATGAAACATGGTTTTAGAGGTCCAAATTATGCTGTGGTAAGCGCCTGTGCTTCAAGTACCAATGCGATTATTTCTGCAATGGATAATTTGAAATTAGGCAAAGCGGATATCATTGTTACAGGTGGAGCAGAAGCGGTGATTGGTGTCGCTGGCATGGGTGGATTCAATGCGATGAAAGCCATGAGTGAACGCAACGATGATCCAAAAACTGCAAGTCG
>CAZBJP010000073.1:0-8164 GCA_964492205.1 uncultured Sediminibacterium sp. | reverse complement strand
CATGGGTGAAGCAAGTGGGGTGCTTGTGTTAGAAGAACTAGAACATGCGATTCGTCGTGGCGCAAAAATATACTGTGAAGTAGTAGGTGGAGGCGCAACTGCGGATGCTTATCATTTAACAGCGCCACATCCAGAAGGATTGGGAGCAAGAAATGTGATGTTAGCAGCTTTAAGAGATGCGGGCATGCAAGCCAACGAAATTGACTACATCAATACACACGGCACATCTACCCCATTGGGGGATATTGCAGAAGCTAAAGCCATCACCGAAGTGTTTGGTGAACATGCATACAATTTAAATATCAGCTCAACTAAGTCAATGACGGGACATTGTTTAGGTGCAGCAGGGGTGATTGAAGCAATCGCATGTATACAAACTGTGATTCATGATATCATTCCACCAACAATTAATCACTTTACAGACGATCCAGAGCTGGATCCGCGTTTAAACTTCACTTTCAACAAAGCTGAAAAGCGAGTTGTTAATGCTGCTTTAAGTAATACGTTTGGATTTGGTGGCCATAATGCCTGTGTGATAGTTAAGAAGTACAAAGCTTAACAAAACCTCTTGTGAAACGTTTATATCATCTAATTTTTTCATTCAGAAAATCTGATTTTGAAAAAAGTGTTTACATGTTGATTGGCTATCATACGACCAAGATGGTGCTTTTTCATACCGCACTCAATCACCGATCAATAAAAGATAATCCATCAGAGAATAATGAAAGAATGGAATTTCTTGGTGATGCGATCATAAGTTCAGTGGTTGCTGAATATTTGTTTAAAAAATACCCATATAAAGGGGAAGGTTTTTTAACTGAGATGCGAAGCAAGATGGTGAATAGGCAACAATTGAATCATATTGCGATTCAAATGGGTTTGAAAAAAATGACACGTTTTAATAAATTAGATGGTGGATTAAAGAGTAGTCAAATTTTTGGTAATACTTTAGAAGCCCTGGTTGGTGCGATTTACCTTGATAAACAATATAATTTTACAAAGAGGTGGATCATCGAAAAAATGATTCAACCTTATTTGTTCATGGATGAGTTGGAGCAAATAGACATTAATATAAAAAATAAAATTATTGGCTGGGCATTAAAGCAAGGTAAACAAATTGACTTTGTTTTAGCAGACGAAAAATTAGAGGGAAGAAGAAGGTTATTTACAATCAATGTTGTTATTGACGGAGAAACGATCACATCTCAAAAAGGGTTTACTAAAAAAGACGCAAGTCAAATTGCTGCACAAAAAGCCATCGAGCTTTTACAGATTACTTAGCCTAGTTTATTTTTTTGTTTGGCATAATTCAACCAATACACCTCCAGTGTCTTTAGGGTGAACGAAACAAACCCATTTATTGTCTGCCCCGGACTTTGGTGCTTCATTGAGCAAGTTGAAGCCATCTTTTTTTAATCTTTCCATTTCTGCTTGGATATCAGGTACTTCAAAAGCAATATGGTGCAATCCTTCCCCCTTTTTGGCTATAAATTTAGCAATGACGCCATTGGGGTCTAGGCTTTCCAATAACTCAATTTTAGCACCATCTTGTAAAAAAAACGCTGTATCCACTTGCTCGCCAGACACTTGTTCTGTCTTGTAGCAATTGCTGCCAAGTAGGCGCTCGTACAAAGGAATACTTTTTTTTAAGCTATTCACTGCAATGCCAATATGGTCCACCTTATAATTCATCTTTGCTTGTTTTACGAATTGGGAAAAAAATGAGCTCTACAGCTAACGAAATCCAACATATTGCTGTTCAATCTTTAACTTTGTACTCTTAGACAAATATAAAATAGAACTATGTTAAAATTACCAATTTATCTTGATCATAATGCAACTACTCCAATGGATCCTAGGGTTTTGGAGGCAATGATTCCTTATTTTACCGAAAATTTCGGCAATGCAGCCAGTAGGAACCATTCTTTCGGATGGCATGCAGAAGAGGCGGTAGATTATGCACGGGAGCAGATTGCTCAATTAATTGGTGCAGATCCAAAAGAGATCATATTTACTTCAGGCGCTACTGAGGCCGACAATTTAGGTATTAAAGGTGTGTACGAAATGTATTCAAGTAAGGGTAATCACATTATCACCTGCACAACTGAACATAAAGCTGTATTAGACACTTGTAAGCATTTAGAAAAACTAGGAGCCGAAGTAACCTATTTAGATGTACAACCTGATGGCTTGATTGATCTAAAAGCACTTGAAGCTGCGATGAGACCTACTACAATTTTAGTGGCTATCATGTATGCGAATAACGAAATTGGTGTCATTCAACCAGTGAAAGAAATTAGTGCAATAGCTAAAAAGCATGGCGCATTGTTTTTCACAGATGCAGTGCAAGCAGTAGGTAAAATACCTGTTGACGTAAATGCAGATGGAATTGATTTGATGGCTTTCACTGCACATAAAATGTATGGCCCCAAAGGTGTGGGAGCGTTGTATGTACGTCGTAAAAATCCAAGAGTAAAAGTAACTGCGCAGTTAGATGGTGGTGGACATGAAAGAGGAATGCGAAGCGGCACCTTGAATGTGCCAGGTATTGTGGGTTTTGGTAAAGCATGTGAATTAGCAAGATTAGAGATGGCAGCAGACACGGAACGTATTTCTAAATTGAGAGACAAACTAGAAAACGCTTTAAAGCAAATTGAGGAGTCCTATGTGAATGGTAATCCAGCACATCGTTTACCACATGTAAGCAATATATCTTTTAAATATGTAGAAGGGGAAGGTTTGATGATGGGCTTTAATCAAGACATCGCATTGTCCTCTGGTTCAGCTTGCACATCGGCTTCATTAGAACCAAGCTATGTTTTGAAAGCATTAGGCTTGGGGGACGATTTAGCACATAGTTCATTGCGTTTTGGTTTAGGAAGATATACTACAGAAGAGCAAATCGATTATACAATCAAAGCAGTAACTGATACTGTTTTGAAACTAAGAGAGATGAGCCCACTGTGGGAAATGTTCAAAGAGGGAATCGATATTGATTCTATTCAATGGGCACATCATTAATAGTACAAAATGTGTAGCATTTTGAAATATTGAGTAAAAAGGGCCGTAAGGCACATCATTAATCACTTTTATAAATTACATTTAAAAATTTTTCAACTATGGCATATTCAGATAAAGTAATCGATCATTATTCTAATCCTAAAAATGTAGGAACTTTAGATAAAGCATCAAAAACAGTAGGTACCGGTTTAGTAGGTGCACCAGAATGTGGTGACGTAATGCGTTTGCAGATCCAAGTAGATGATGCTACAGGTATCATCACAGATGCTAAATTTAAGACATTTGGTTGCGGATCAGCCATTGCTTCTTCTTCATTAGCTACAGAGTGGTTAAAAGGAAAATCAGTTGACGAAGCAGTTAAAATCGACAACATGGATTTAGTAGAGGAATTAAACTTACCTCCAGTAAAAATTCACTGTTCAGTTTTGGCGGAAGATGCAATTAAAGCTGCGATTAACGACTACCGTGCAAAAAATGGTTTAGAACAATTGGTTTTCGAAGAGCGTATTCACTAATCTAAAAGTACAATGAGCGCAGTAGCAGAAAATACAATTTATGTCAGCGAAAAGGCAAAAGTAAAAATAAAACAACTTATGCTTGATGCTGGTGTAGCCGAAGACCCCAGTTATTTTTTAAGAGTAGGTGTGGTAGGAGGTGGTTGTTCTGGGTTGAGTTATAAATTAGATTTCGACAATGAAATCAAGCCAATGGATCAAGTTTTTGAAGATAATGGTGTCAAGATTGTGACTGATCTTAAAAGCTTTTTATACCTTGTAAATACAGAATTAGAATTTTCTGATGGACTCAATGGAAAAGGATTTTACTTTAACAATCCAAATGCAAGTAGAAGTTGCGGATGTGGTGAAAGTTTTGCAGTGTAACTTTAAAGCGCTAATATGATTTTTTAAAAAATCGAACATTTTTCGAAACACATAGCTTTCCCTAAAGAATATTTTTAAGCCCCCGAATTTCGGGGGCTTTTTTTGTAGCTTTGAGCCATGTGGGCAATATGTAAAAAAGAATGGGCACATTATATGGGGAGCTTATCTGGCTACCTGATAATTAGCTTTTATTTACTAGTAAATGGCGTATTATTATTTGTACTTCCCAATTTTAATATTTTAGACTTTGGCTATGCGAGCTTGCAGGCTTATTTTGACTTTGCCCCTTGGGTTTTGGTATTATTGGTTCCTGCAATTACGATGAGAAGTTTTTCGGAAGAGTACAAACAAGGCACCTATGAAATTTTAAAGAGCCTGCCAATTACTACTAGATCTTTATTGATGGGAAAATATTTGGGTGTGGTGACTATCACAATCTTTGCGATCTTGCCTACCTTTTTTTATGCAATTGCTTTAAATAGTTTGAGTGCAGTAGGCGGCATAGATTGGGGGGCAACGATTGGCTCTTATGTTGGCTTATTTGCTTTGGCAGCAGTCTATGTAGCAGTCGGAGTTTTTATAAGTAGCACAACAAAAAATACGATGGTTGCTTTATTGTCATCCATTCTGGTTTGTGTTTTTTTATATAAAGGTTTTGACTGGGTGTCAGCGTTTAGCCTTTTCCAAAACGGGTATGATTATTATATTCGTCAATTAGGCTTATCTGCACATTTTCAAAATTTAAATAAGGGTGCAATTGTGCTTCAGGATGTATTGTATTTTAAAACGATTATTCTATTATTTGGATTAGGCAGCATTGAACAATTATCTGGGAAGTTCAAGTATAGTTGGATTTTATTTATAATGCTACTATTGAACTATTTAAGTTATTTGTATCCAATTCAAATAGATTTGACAAAAGACCAACGCTATACCATTAGTGCACAATCAAAAACATTAATTCAACAGGTGAATCAACCCGTTAAAATTCATTTTTATTTAGGAGGAGAACTACCTACGCATTATAAAAAACTAGAGCTTGCTACGATTCAATTTTTAGACAAACTACAACAACTTAATCCAAATTGGATAAGATGGGAACAAATAGTGCCTGGTGAAATGTATAAGGATAGTGCTTTATTTAATTTTTATGATAGCTTGCAAAAACAAGGTTTGCCAATTGATCGTTTTCAAAATACCAGTTCAATAACTGATAAAAAACTAGATCAATTACTAATACCTGGTTTATTAATTGAAGTAGAAGGTCAAAAGCCTATTGCAATTGACTTAAGAAGTAGCAAACAGTATTTCAAACCCTATAATATTATTAAAGATTTACCAGAAATTGATGTAGAAGCGAGTTTCAATGCAGCTGAAGCTTTGATAGAATATAAAATAGTACAAGCCATTTACTTATTGAACAGAGCGGTTCGTCCAAATATTGCTTATCTTATTGGTCATGGAGAACCATTGGATTTTACAGTGAATGATTTAGGTCAGTCTATTAAAAATCAATATAACTTAGGGGTATTTGATTTGCAAAAAGGTTTTCCTGACGCTACTAAAATAAACACGTTGTTGATTGTAAAACCAACAAAACGCTTTACAGAGTTAGACCAACTTAAAATCGATCAATTTATACTCTCTGGAGGCAATGTAATATGGGCAATTGACCCATTATTTGCAGAGTATGATAGTTTACGCAATACTGCTGGAGAATACCTCGCATTTGATCGTGGACTTGGGTTAGAGGCACAATTGTTTAAGTATGGTGTAAGAATCAATCCGAATTTGGTGCAGGATTTAAATTGTGCTAAACTACCAATGGTGGTGGGTGTTGATGCAGCTGGAGCGCCAATCATACAAAGAATACCTTGGCCCTATTATCCATTTGCTCAAGCTGGATCTGAACATCCGATGGTGCAGAATATGGATAGAGTGCTTACAGCGTTTCCTGCAAGTATAGACACTGTGCGCGCGAATGGCATCAAAAAAACAATTTTATTGACTACCGATACAACTAGCAGAATCATTAGTAGTCCAGCAATGATACAAATCAATAGTGGACAGCAAGAAGGAGAATTAGCGAGTTTTACAAAACAGCATCTAGCAGTTGCGGTATTATTAGAAGGAAAATTTAAATCTGCTTTTGCTGGCAGACTAACAAAAGCTTTAATGGACTCCCTACAACTAGCGACAGGTAAAGCTTTTATTAATTCTGGAGATAAATATGCAAAGCAAATTGTCTTATCTGATGCTAATTTAATCACCAATTTTGTAGACCCTCAAAAAGGACCACTCCCAATGGGTGTTTTACCTTATGAAGAGATACAGTTTGCTAATCCAGTTTTTTTTCAAAACACCATCGCTTATTTAAATGAGCCAGTGAGTTTATTAGAAGCACGTAAAAAAAATTTAGTATTAAGATTGTTGGATCCAGGTAAAGTAGCTGCAAATAGATTATGGATACAGATTTTATTATTATTTGGGCCATTGGTTTTATTGGGTCTTGCCTATTGGGGTTGGCATTATTACCGCCATTATCGATTTGCTGAATCTAAATCATAATGTATCTTTACAGCATGACAACAGATCAAATTGTATATGCCGTGTTTGGTGTAGTCGTTGTGACTGCATTGATTTTAGATTTAGGTTTTCTAAGTAAAAAAAATACCACTATTACAATACGTCAAGCACTGAAGCAAACGTTTATATGGGTATTGTTAGCTTTAGGTTTTTTTGTTTTTATGTGGATAGAAGAAGGACAAAAATTAGCGTTTGAATATTTGAGTGGCTACTTGATGGAATGGAGTTTGAGTATTGATAATATTTTTGTTTTCATTTTAATTTTTGATTCCTTCAAAGTAAAAGAGCAACATATTTCAAGGGTGTTGTTGATTGGAATTTTAATCGCTATTTTATTTAGGGTGATTTTTATTACGGTTGGAGTTGCTTTAGTAGCAAAATTTGCTTGGATTTTATATTTATTCGGTGTTTTCTTATTGTATACAGGGTATAAAATGTTTACTGCTAATGAAGACGAAGCCTTTGATCCACATGAATCAAAAATTTATAAATTTCTAAAACGTTTCTTACCAATTACCAATGAAGATGGGGATGGAAAGTTTATGATGCGTATTGGCGGTAAGCCAATGTATACAAGTCTTTTTGTAGTGGTCGTATTATTAGCTGCCATAGATTTAGTATTTGCATTGGACTCCATTCCGGCTGTCATGGGTATTTCAATGAGTAGCTTAGTGATATACACTTCCAATATTTTTGCCATACTAGGATTGCGTTCTTTGTTCTTTTTATTAAGGGGTGCAGTCAATCAGTTCGAACATTTGCAACAGGGTATTGCCATTGTTTTAATTTTCATTGGGGTTAAAATGCTTGGCGAACACTATATCAATATGGTCATGGATAAAAACACCCAAGTGCTTTTGTCTTTGTTGGTAATTGTTTTTTCTATCACCGGTTCTATTTTGTATTCTATTTTTTCTAATCGTCAAAAGAACCTCCCAAAGGATTTTACGGACAATACTATTTAAACTATGTATTTAAAGATGAACGGGAAAAAAGTAGCAGTATTGATTATATCCATCATCATAATTGATCAGTTGCTGAAATTTTATATTAAAACAAATTATTTCTTAGGCGAAGAACATCAAGTCATTGGTACTTGGTTTAGATTGCATTTTGTTGAAAATGAAGGTATGGCTTGGGGATTGAAATTTGGAGGTGGCTTTGGCAAAATTGCATTGACTTTATTTAGGTTGTTGGCAGTGATTTGGGGTACTTTTTTGATCAAAGGATTTATACAAAAACAATACCATGATGGGTTTATCATTTGTGCAGCATTAATATACGCGGGAGCATTGGGTAATTTGATTGATAGCATGTTTTATGGTATGCTCTTTGAAGCAAGTATACCTTATACCACCATGGTGGCTCAGTTTTTACCAGAAGGGGGTGGATATGCAAGCTTCTTACATGGTAAAGTAGTGGACATGTTTTATTTCCCCATCATTACAGACGCGCAATTTCCAAGTTGGATGCCAATTTGGGGCGGAGAATCCTTTGAATTCTTCCGACCAGTCTTCAATTTTGCTGATATGGCCATAAGTGCTGGTGTAATCGCCTTATTTGTGTTTCAAAGCAAGTTTTTCCCTTCAGAAAAGCAAGCATAATTTCGTTTCCTTTTTTGAGCGCTTATTCGTACCTTCATGGCCTAAAAATCAGATAGGACAAGCGTTTTATGA
>CAZBJP010000072.1:0-8529 GCA_964492205.1 uncultured Sediminibacterium sp. | reverse complement strand
AATGAAATTTTCGTTGTCAATTTTTTTACCAATCGCAATAGGTAATGAATGTTGGCTTGTTTGGAATTTCTCACTTGCCAACAATGTCTTCATACTTACTATGGACTTGCGAATATTAGGTACTTCAATACCAATTGTACCTTTTCCAGGAATTGGCGCAATGATACGTATTCCTAATGCTGCTAAACTTAATGCAATATCGTCTTCCAAGTTTTTAATTCTACTAATACGCACACCAGGCGCAGGCACAATTTCATACAAAGTAACTGTTGGCCCTACAGTTGCTGAGATGCGTTGAATTGCAATATCATAATTTTTCAATGTCGCAATAATCTGATTTTTGTAGGTCTCCAATTCCTCTGGATCTTGAACAATTTTTTCAGAGCCATGCGTCTCTAATAAATTTATATGTGGATACTTGTAATTTTTCAGATCCAATGTGGCATCATACTTAGTAGCCAAACTGCCCACCGCTGCCCCCAATGCTTCCTTCGGCAGTTCGTTGATTTCTAAGTCTAAATCCTCTAAAAGTTCGTCGTCAAGATCCTCAAGCTCAGCTTCTCCATCAAACGCATTCAATTCTTCTTCAATTTCATCGGATGCATCATCACTCTCAAATGGAGTTTTTTTTTCTATCAAATCAGTTTCAGGAAAATTTTCATTTTTCAATGTCAACTCATCGATGTATAGTTTAGGTTCTAGTTCACCCAATGCATCAGAAGCTATTTCGTCTTCTTCTGACTCAGGCATGATCACTGAAATTCCAGATGCGTTCTCTTTTAATGTATTACCTGTTGAATTAGATGTAGCAGTTGGTGTAGGATTATTTAAATCCCATTCTTGTATCACTGCTTCTTCTGTGTCTTCACTTACAAATTCAGGCTCTTTTTTCTTAGGTATTAAAAAATCAAAATTGGGCACATTGAAACTTGGATTAAACCTCCATATAAAATAACTAAAGCCAGCTATAAATAAAATGGCACCTGTACCAAAACGGCCTACCCATTTGATCAACCAGCTACTACTGTATTCTCCTAACGCACCTCCCCAAGAAAATGCATTATTAGGTGTGAAATAAGCAAAACAAGTACTCAACACTAACAAGCCTACTAATACATATCTGAGGTTACGCCATAAACTAAAAATAGGTTTCGTAAAAAATAAATTAACCCCTAAAACAAAAAAGAAGGTACAGAATAAATAAGCTGCAATGCCAAATCCATTGAACATAATTTGATACGCAAAAAATGCTCCAATATAGCCTAATAAATTATTTGCTTTTACATCTTGTGTTGAGAACAATTGCGTTCTCCATAATTGAACCATATCTTGGTCTTCTTGCCAAGTAAATAAATAAGAAGTAAATGCAACAAAAAGAAATAAACTGACCAATAAGGAGATGGCTCCTAATATCTTCATTGTTCGTTCATCTTTCACCACTTCAGAAACGACAACATCTGCTTCTTTATCTGGATTTAAAATCGGTGAATTTACCTTGGGTGTTGATTTGCTTTTAAGCGTGTTTGCCATGGGGACAAATATAAAAAGAATTGGCTACATATCCACTTTATTCAACCAAACAACCCTTGCCCAACTTACCCAGCCAAGCATAAAGCAAAGCCCCCCAATGGGCGTAATTGGTCCTAATAAAACAGACCAATTGGATTGGGTAAGGGATAAAAATGCTAACCCATAAATAGAACCGCTGAATAGCACAGTCCCGATGATGAAAAAATTGGATGCCCAAACAATCCCCTTCATCGCACCAAATTTTGACTCATTTAGTTGAACATAAATAGCCATAGCTATTAACGCTAAAGCATGAATAAATTGATATCTAACGCCTGTTTCATAACTCAGTAATTTCTCTGGTGTTAAGAACGCCTTCAAAGCATGGGCACCAAAAGCGCCAAGTAAGACTGCAACAAAAGCATATCCGATACCCCAAAGTAAAATGTTACGATGCATGTTTTTGAATTAATTTTTTAAGCCCAGTCTCATTGATTTGATCGGAAGTTAAACGATAATGCGCTTGCTTATAAAATGGATGTCGTTCGACTAATTTTTGCTCCAAAAAGGCTAGGAGCTCATTGTCTGTAAGATGAGCTATTAATGGCCGATGTGCTTTCTGACCTGCCAATCTTTTAGCAAGTATTTCAATTGACTCATCTAACCAAATCACTACACCCTCTTTTTTCATAAAATCCATATTCTCCTGAAAACAAGCCGTACCACCACCAGTAGCGACCACATACTTTTTCTTTTCTTTAAACCATCTCAAAATTTTAGCTTCTGCCTTTCTGAAGTATGCTTCACCATCTTCACTAAAAATTTCTGCAATAGTTTTTTCTTCGTTCATTTCAATTAATGCATCTAAATCATAGCCAACAGATTTATTCCATTTAGCCAACTGCTTTAACCAATGAGATTTTCCCGAACCCATCATTCCTATCAAAAATATACGCTCCGCTGCCATAATTTATTTAAATGCGTTGAAACCTGTTACATCCATACCTGTAATTAACAAATGAATATCATGGGTACCCTCATAAGTGATCACACTTTCTAAGTTCATCATATGGCGCATTACGGAGTATTCTCCTGTAATACCCATCCCCCCCAACATTTGCCTTGCGTCTCTAGCAATATTAGTCGCAATTTCACAACTATTTCTTTTCGCCATACTTATTTGAGCTGCAGTTGCACGACCTTCATTCATCAGCACACCTAATCGCCATACTAATAATTGAGCTTTTGTAATTTCAGTCACCATTTCTGCCAACTTCTTTTGTTGCAATTGAAAACCTCCAATAGGTTTTCCGAATTGAATTCTTTCTTTACTATACCTTAATGCGGTATCATAACAATCCATTGCTGCTCCAATTGTGCCCCAAGCAATACCAAATCTTGCTTTACTTAAACAACCTAATGGGCCTTTGAGTCCTTTAATATTTGGTAATATATTTTCCTTAGGCACTTTTACATTATCAAAAACCAATTCTCCAGTGGCACTTGCACGTAAACTCCATTTACCGTGTGTTGTAGGCGTTGTAAATCCTTCCATACCTCTTTCCACAATCATTCCTATAATTTCACCAGCTTCATTTTTTGCCCAAACAACTGCTACTTGTGCAAATGGTGCATTGCTGATCCACATTTTAGCACCATTTAAAATAACATGGTCACCAGCATCTTTAATATTAGTTAACATGCCAGATGGATTTGATCCATGATCAGGCTCAGTCAATCCAAAACAGCCCAACCATTCTCCAGAAGCCAATTTCGGCAGGTATTTTTGTTTTTGAGCTTCGCTTCCATATGCATAGATAGGAAACATCACTAATGATCCTTGTACACTTGCTGTACTTCTTACTCCACTATCCCCTCTTTCTAATTCTTGCATCATCAAACCATAACTAATATAATCTAAACCACCTCCGCCATATTCAGTTGGAACAGTTGGACCAAAACATCCTAGATCACCTAATTGTTTTACAATTTGCTTGGGGAACTCCGCTTTCTGCGCATACTCCTCAATAATAGGCGATATTTCAGTTTTCACATAGGTTCTTACTGCATCTCTAACCATTAGATGCTCTTCAGACATCAATTCATCTAATTGATAGTAATCTGGGGACTCAAACAAATCTGCTCTTACTGCCATGTGTTGTAAATTTTGATTATAAAGATTGGGGCATAAAGGTACTAGAAAGCGATTAAAAAAAAGCTTAAAAAAGTATTTATTAGCCTTAAAATCATATGAGAAAAATCATGAAAAAAATACCCTAAAAATTTAGCTACAAGGCTAACAAATTTTTCATTTCATTCGCATAGCCTTTTGCAGCAATTGCTGCATCCGCAGCGAAATCACCACCATTACTAGCAAATATAATTGCCCTACTTGCATTAATCAATAAACCCAATGCATCGTTCTTACCGTATTTCGTCACATCTGACAAGCTTCCACCTTGAGCACCCACACCTGGCACCAATAAAAAATGTGCAGGAATGATTTTACGGATCGATTCAAAATCATTTGCCTTGGTTGCGCCAATCACAAACATCAATTGTTCAGGCGTACCCCAACTCGCTACTTGTTCTAAAACAGATTCGTATAAGAATTGCCCATTGGCTAATTTTTTTTGTTCAAAATTTTGGCTACCCGGATTAGAGGTCAATCCCAAAACAATGGTCCACTTATTACTATAAGCCAAAAATGGATCAATACTGTCTTTTCCCATATAAGGCGCAACTGTAATGGCATCAAAAGGCAGCACCTCAAAAAATGTCTTGGCATATTGTGCAGATGTGTTTCCGATATCTCCTCTTTTTGCATCAGCAATAGTTAAATGCGTTTTTGGGATATGCGCTAGAGTAGCTTCCATCGCTTCCCATCCTTCAATACCTTGTGACTCATAAAAAGCAGTATTTATTTTATAACTAACGCAGTATTCGGAAGTCGCATCTATGATGGCTTTATTAAAGGCAATGACTCCTGCTTTGTTTTTTGGTAATCCTGCAGGTAATTTTTCAATATCCGTATCCAAACCTACGCATAGATAAGACTGTTTAGCTTTGATTTGGTCTACTAGAGCTTGCTTTGTCATTACAAATTTATTAGGCCTCAAAATTAACATAAAGATGCCAAGTTTGTACATACGATTTTCCTAACTTTGACTATGCATCTATCTAAATTAAAATACCTATTTTTTGCCCTATTCCTCTGGCAATGCAGCCCAACTGACCAATATGAAGTAGCAGACAATCCCTTGGATGGTGGCAGGTATTTTATAGAAAACTGTATGCAAGGCAATTTTAAAAAAGCAAAGTTTTATATACTTGAGGATGCTGAGAACCTTGCACTATTTGAGGAAATAGCCAATAAATATTATGGATTAGACAAAGAAGGTCGTCAACAATTAAGGTTAGCATCGATTCAAATTAATGAGATTAGTGCCGTAGACAGCTCGATGACCATTATGAATTACCAAAATTCCTTTGACAATAAGGTGCATAAACTAAAAATTCTTGAAACGCCAAAAGGTTGGAAAGTAGATTTAAAATATACCTATGGTCCAAATTTATAGGTCCAAATAAGAAATATTGTATATTTGCATTAGCATTCAAACATTAAAAACAAAGTAAACAAATGGAAGCACAATCTAACACCAAGAAATACTGGGCACTATTCTTTTTATGGTTCGCTATATTAATTGTATTATTATTTGTTTACAGAGAGTTTTTCTGGTTAGCACTTCCTGGCACTATTACTTATTTCGCAAAAGCAATGGATTTGTTTTAAATTCATTAAACCATATTTTTAAAGCCTTCAATTCATTGGAGGCTTTTTTATTCAATAATAACTTATGTCATTAGCCAATTCATTTGACGAAATCATTCATAAAAGAAGGTCCAATAGAAAATTCGACCCAGCAGTTGAAGTTCCCAACGAGGTCATTCAAAGAAGTTTAGAAAGGGCCATACTCTCTCCTAATAGTAGCAATATGCAATTATGGGAATTTTATTGGATTCAGGATTCTGCTTTACAAACTAAGTTTCACTCCTTTTGTTTAAATCAAAATGCAGCAAAAACAGCCAAGCAATTGGTCGTTTTTGTGACTCGTCAAGACCATTGGAAAAAAAGAGTAAAATGGCATTTAGATATCATCAACAAAGATATCCATGGCGAACCTACCACTGCACAACAAAGACTTCTCAACTATTATGGCAAATTAATGCCAATGGCTTATGGATCGGATCCACTTGGATGTCTCACTTTTATTAGAACCGCATTAAGTACCTTGATTGGTGCAGCAAGACCCATGATGCGTTATAAAGGTAAAGCTGATCAAAGAGTTACTGTACATAAATCTTGCGCGTTGGCTGCACAAACATTTATGTTATCCATTGCCGCTGAAGGATTTGATAGTTGTCCGATGGAAGGATTTGATGCAAAGCGTGTTAAAGCAGCATTGAACTTGCCTAAAGGGGCGGAAGTAAATATGATTATAAGTGTTGGGAAAGGAACAGAAGCAGGCATCTGGGGCAAAAGACACCGTGTAGCTTTCGAGGAAGTAGTGATTATAAAATAATAAAAACTTACTTTAATAAAAAAAGCCGCAATTTAAAACTGCGGCTTTTTTATTAGTCAATAGTACACATCAACTAATTAAGTTTTAATTTTTCGCAGGTGTAATGATAATGTTTCTGAATTCAATTGGACCATGATCTCCTTGTAACATAATCGGACCAGGTGAAGCCTCATTACTATTGATTGCACCTCCCGTGATCCCTGGAATTTCTTGCTTGAAAATGATTGTCTTTCCATTAGCAACGACTGTCACCATTCTACCCACTAAAGTGATATCATAAGACTGCCATTCACCTGCCGCTTTTGCTGCATTTTCCCAAGGGTCTATAAAACCATACACACCACCTAAATATACATTTTGTGGTTCCTTGCCCTGGTTATCTTCAATTTGCACTTCATAACGACCACGCAAATACACACCGCTATTACTTCCTTTTGGATACCTGAATTCGATGTGCAATTTAAAATCATCATATTCATCAACAGTTCTAATATTGCTACCTGATTTTGGACTTGTTAATACACCATTGATATTTTGCCATTGATTATTTTTGCCCATAGCCTCCCAGCCTGTCAAATCAGTTGTATTTAATAATTTTATTGGTGTACCCCATTTCACTTCTTTTAAACTATTTAATCTAGGTGCCCGTACACCAGTCCAACTATATTGTTTACCATAAGGCGTCACCATGGTGCCTTTTAATTGATCACCCTCTAATACACCTTCCACAACTAAATTGTTTTCTGTACGATCCCATTGTGGTGGTATGGTAAAACTTAATTTACCCTCCTTAAAAAATACTTGCGCGATGGGTCTTGCACTTCCACCGTCTGCGACAAATCTGCCGAACAAATTTTTAACTCCAGAATGGCGCACTTCTAACCAAGAAGGTGCTAGACGACCATCCATATCGACGGTTAGATCCCATCTACCTTCTAGTGGACTCTCTTGCGCTTTAATATTTGAAATAGCGAAAAAAGTAGTCGCTAATAATACAATGAAATTGACCTGTTTTTTCATAACGTATTGTTTAATTGTATTACCAAAATAATCATTTTTTTGATACAAATAATTGTAATTATATGGAGCTAAAAATCTTGTTTAAATCATTTAAGATTTAAACGCAAAAAAAGATGGCCCTTTGGAGGCCATCTTGTATAATATTGAATCTAATGAAAGATTTTAAGCTAAATCAAAACGATCTAATTGCATTACTTTATTCCAAGCAGCAACAAAATCATGGACAAATTTTTCTTTAGCATCATCACATGCATATACTTCTGCTAAGGCACGCAATTCAGAGTTAGAACCAAAAATTAAATCTACTCTAGTACCAGTCCATTTAACAGCACCAGTTTTTCTATCTACTCCTTCAAAAGCATTTTGAGCATGATCAATTGCTTTCCATGTTGTTGTAAAATCAATCAAATTGGTAAAGAAATCATTGGTTAAGACTCCTGGTGTTTTTGTAAACACGCCATGATGAGATTGATCAAAATTTGTATTCAGCACGCGCATACCACCCACTAACACCGTCATCTCCGGTGCAGTAAGGGTTAATAATTGTGCCTTATCAATCAACATTTCCTCTGGAGAAACTAAAGTGCGAGGTTTAATATAGTTACGGAAACCATCTGCAATTGGTTCTAATACCGCGAAAGATTCAACATCAGTATGTTCTTGAGCTGCATCTGCACGACCTGGTGTGAAAGGTACTTTAACTGCTACTCCACCGTCTTTTGCAGCTTTTTCAACAGCAGCACATCCAGCTAAAACAATTAAATCAGCTAAAGAGACTTGCTTACCTCCTGTTGCATTCGCATTGAAGTCTTTTTGGATGGCTTCTAAAATATCTAATACTTTAGACAACTGTGCTGGATTGTTTACTGCCCAATATTTTTGAGGCGCTAAACGAATTCTTGCACCATTTGCACCACCTCTTTTATCTGATCCACGGAATGTAGAAGCAGATGCCCAAGCTGTTGCCACCAATTCTGAAACAGTTAATCCTGAAGCTAGTACTTTTGCTTTTAATGCATCAATTTCAGCTGCTTCAATTAATTTAAAGGTAACCGCTGGAATAGGATCCTGCCAGATCAACACTTCTGAAGGCACTTCTGGTCCTACATAACGTGCGCGAGGTCCCATATCACGATGTGTCAATTTAAACCATGCTCTTGCAAATGCATCTGCAAACTGATCTGGGTTTTCATAAAATCTTTTTGATATTGGCGCGTATGCAGGATCTAATATCAATGCCAAATCTGTCGTCAACATAGTTGGTGCATGTGTGATTGAAGGATCATGCGCATCAGGTACTGTTCCAGCACCCGCACCTGCTTTAGGCTTCCATTGATGGGCACCTGCAGGGCTCTTTACTAACTCCCACTCAAATTTGAATAAGTTTTCAAAATAATTATTACTCCATTTTGTAGGT
>CAZBJP010000071.1:0-8549 GCA_964492205.1 uncultured Sediminibacterium sp. | reverse complement strand
GGGGCCATTATTGTTTACACAACTTAAAAAAGGATTAGGCCCTGAATTGTTTTTTAAAGAGATGGAAGAGCGGATTGGTTTTTTACCTATTGACAAATTAATATATGAACCAAGTAGAACAAGTGATTACTATATCAAGGCGAATTGGGCATTGTATTGTGAAAATTATTTAGAGGGATTTCATATTCCATTTGTGCATCCGGGACTCAATGCATTTTTAGATTTCAAGGATTATACCACAGATATTTTTAAGTATGCTAATTTACAAATTGGTGCTTCTAAATCTTCTGAACATTGTTTTGATTTACCAGCAGGGCACGTAGATGCAGGAAAAAATATTGCAGCATATTATTTTTGGGTCTTCCCGAATATGATGTTTAATTTTTATCCATGGGGATTGTCTTTGAATATTGTTACACCAATAGATGCAGGTAATACTAAAGTGACTTTCTTGAGTTTTGTGTACGATGCAAGCAAACTAGATACAGGTGCAGGCTCAGGATTGGATAGTGTAGAGCAAGAAGATGAAGAAGTGGTGCAATATGTACAACAAGGTATTCGCTCTAGATTTTATCATTATGGAAGGTATGCAACGAATCGAGAACAAGGTACCCATCATTTTCATAGTTTGCTAGCGCAGTTTATGCATCAATAAGAGCGAATGAATAGGTGCTTAAAATGAAGTTATGCTTTAGGGGAAGTCTAATTATTTAACCCAATTAATTTCAACGTCCCAATTGGGGCCAGAAGCTATTTTGTATTTGTCTGCCATACTGCCTTGGTTTAGTGCAAAGGATAATTGCATTAGGCTATTCAAGTATGCGAGTGGTTGTCCTACTGCTACGCCGCCAAAAGTATTTTCAAAAGACATCTTTCCTTGGTAGATTAATTTTTGTTGATGGTAGATATTTACCTGCATTAGATTTTTAGGATGTGGGATTGCAATAAAAGCTTTCCAAAGATCTTGTCCAATATTGGTCCAGATATTACCATATTGTATATCAAGGATAGTTATATTTCCTTTTAATTTTGTGTGGATTAAACTTGCTTTTTGGTAAGGAAGTGAAATCGGTTTTGAATCTACTAATGGGCCAACCGATTCAAAGGAGATGTTTTTAGAGGCGAGTCTTGCTGCAGTGTAGGCATACACATCTCTACCGTGAAAAGTGTAAGAGGCACCAGAATTTTTTCTTCTGTTGACGGCCTCGTCAATTTCACGCATCGATTCAATTCCAATACTCGCTGCAAGTAAAGTAAGGGTGCCATTGTCAGGCGTCACAATATAATGTCCAGAAGTTGTTTTTGCCACCACTGATTTTCTGTTAGTGCCTACGCCTGGATCTACCACAGAAACAAAGACAGTGCCAACAGGCCAGTAGGGCACTGTCTGATCTAGTCTATACGCAGCTTCCCAAATATTATATGCAGGAATCTCTTGTGTTAAATCGTATAATTTTAAACTAGGGTCTACACTACTCGCCACCCCTTTCATGGCAGAGACTGCACCATCCTTTGTACCAAAGTCTGATTGAAAAACAACGATGCCATTTTGCGACATCGTTGTTAAGCTTATTAGTAAAAAAATACTTAAGGCAAGTAGTTGTTTTTTCATACTAGAATCGGAAAGCTAGCTTGGTGAATACTCTTAAACCATTGTAGCCCATTTGAACACCATCCCATGGTCCACCTGTTTCGTTGTCGCCAGCCCACCATTTCGCTTGTGGATTCACGGCGAAATCCGGATGCACATTAAAGATATTGTCTGCACCAAAAATAAAATTCACTTTTTTACTCAATTGAATATTACTATAAATGTCTGTGGTGAATTTGCCACCATAATTAAAGAGTTCTGGAACAAATACATTCTCGTCTGCATCAGTAGGCACTTCTGGATTAATGCCATCTCCATTATAACCAAATCCAGTTAAAGTTAATTTGCCAAAATAGGTCACTCTAGCACCGATGCTCACTTTGTTTTTGGTGTAGTCTGTTGTGAATGACAATTTAGAAGCAGGAGCAGAAGCTTTTAAGAAGTATTTCTCTCTATCATTAAAAAAAGTATTGGCATTATATTCGTTGGTGTTCAATGCGTCAGGTACATGCACTTCGTCTAATGTGATGTCTTGGAAATTACCTACCAATAAGAATTTTAATTTCTCAGTTGCAGATAATCTCTTTTGGTAATCTATTACTACATCTACGCCAGTATTGGTCGTATTGACTGCATTAGCAAAGAATTGTGCAGTAGCTACACCCAATGCATTTAATTTGTCTGTTAAAGCGGTTGGTAAGCTTTCATCTGATGCACTAAATAAGCCAGACAGTACGACACGGTCTTTCATTTTGATCTTATATCCATCTACTGTAACTGATAAACCTTGCATTGGCTTCCAAGAAAATCCTAAACTCATATTATTTGAAGTCTCTTGTTTTAATGCAGGGATACCAGCTAATTTCGTTACTGGATCATTGTTATTCGCCACTCTAGACTGTACTAAATTGCCCTGAGAAAAAGAGGTAAGCGTATTGCTGAAATATTTTTGTTGCAATGAAGGCGCACGATAGCCAGTACTGAAAGAACCTCTAAAATTAAAGTTGTCTGTTACTTTATAACGGAAAGAAGTTTTATAGGTACTTACTGCTCCAAAGTCTGAATAGTTTTCGAAACGAATGGCCCCTGTAATTAAAAAAGCGTCCGAAGGGGTGTATTCCAAATCACCATACATACCAGTGACCATACGGTTCGCATCCACTTCGTCTTCTGGGCTAAAGCCTGGGAAGCCTTGTGCGCCAGGTGCTTGCTGTAAACCAAAATTATTTGGGTAAGCTTTGTAAGAAGCAATTTCGCCTCTGTTAATACGGTAGGCTTCATACCTTAATTCTGCGCCATAAGCTACTTTAAGTCCACCATTATTCACCGTGCCGAATTGTTTTGATAAATCAAAATTGGTGGTGTTTTGTAAAAAATTAAATCCACCATCATCAAAATTAGTTTTGGTTACATTACCTATATCAGAAGCATTAAACGTACCAGCTCCATAATAATGAAAATCATTGTAGCCAAATGCGTTGCTAAAATCCCAGTTCCATCCATTATTATTTTCTCTTGAAAATCCAGTGACCATAGATATGTCTTGAATCTTCGCTTGTATACGTGGATTGAAACTAGTATCACCTGAACCAGATTGGAACATTATTTCGGGTACAAATTTTAAAGAGCCATCACTGTTCACAGGGAAGCGTGTTGGTCTTGCTGACCAGTTTCTTGTATATGCATAAGCGTCTGATTTTTTATTATTAATTCCACCAAATGCATAAAACTTGGTATTATCACCCACTGGTAATTCTAAATTCAACATCGTTCCATAAGAAGTCAAAGAGCCATCCCCAAATCCTTGTCGCCAAGTATTGGTAGGCAAGCCATCTTTATCTGTAATATCTGAACTTGCTGCTTGACGGAAAGTTTTTCCTTGATCTAGAATATCAAAAGACAAATTAATGAACCCGCCTTTTTTGCCTAAATCAAAACCGCGGTTAGCTTGGAATGCGCTAGTGATACCATCGATTGGTTTGTCGTATAAATAATCTTTATTCGCTCTATGTTGGTAGGTGTTGAATTTTTTATCATAATAACCTGCCAATCCAGTTGTAATATTCCATTCATTGGTATTCTTTCTTAAGACTACGTTCATTACTCCGGCAATTGCATCGGAGCCGTATTGTGCAGAAGCACCATCTCTCAAGATTTCAATTCTATCGACTGAGGCTTGAGAAAATCCATTTAAATCTACCCCAGAATTACCACGACCTCTTGTGCCAAATAAACCTACTAAAGCAGTACTATGCCTGCGCTTGCCGTTGATTAAGACTAATGTTTGATCAGGGCCTAAGCCTCTTAATGTACCTATGTCTACGTGATCGGCACCATCTGCACCCGATTGTTTATTGTAATTAAAAGAAGGTGCGGCGTAATTCAAAGAAGAAGTTAAATCCATTCTAGCAGTGTTTACCGCTATTTCTGAAAATTTAATCATATCTACAGGAACAGGAGATTCTAATTTTGCCCTGCCTGTTCCACGACTTCCTACTAAAATAATATCTTGCAGATCATTTGTAGCAGCAGTTAAAACCACATTTAATACTGTGGAATTTGCTTTTATTTTTTTTGATTCAAAACCAACAATACTAAATTCGATTAAGTCATCTAATTTAGCATTGAGCACAAATTGACCAGTTTTATCTGTGGTAGTGAATGCTTTTGTTGTTTGTACGCGGACTGTCACACCGTCTAATGGACTTCCTTTACTGTCTACAACAGTGCCTGATATTTTTTGTGTTTGAGCAACTGCACTGAAGGAGTAAAGCGTGATAAAAAGTAAAGTCAACGCTTTTAAAAAACCCTTAATAGGTAGATTCATGTTGAGTAATTTTACTGAATTTAATACTTTTTTGACTTTTTGTGTAGGGTCGGACTTATTTAATTACTTTTAGAGCAAAATAACCCCACTTTCTAAAGTTCATGGAAGCAATGCAGGAATCGATCAAACAGCTTTATTTAGCCCATATTGGTAAGGCATGGGATTCAATTGAAAAAATCCCCCAAAGCGGTGGAGATAGAATTTATTTTAGGATTAAACAAGGTGTCGACTCTTATATTGCCACTTTTAACTTAAATATTAAGGAAAATGAAACCTTTATTTATTTTGCAAATCACTTTCATGCAAAAGGATTGCCTGTACCAAAAGTTTTAGCAATCACTGAGGATCAAAAAATTTATATCCAAGAAGACGTGGGTGCAGTTTCTTTGTTAGATGTATTAGAAAAAGAGGGTAAGACAGAAAGGGTGTACCAATTATTTCAAAAAAGCTTAAAAGCTTTAGTGCAATTGCAGGTGAAAGGAGATGAGGGGCTAGATTATTCCAAGTGCCTTACATCTAAAACCTTTGGCAAGCATGCGGTGCTAACTGATTTGTTGTATTACAAATATTATTTCTTAGATACCCTACAATATCCATACGATAAGCAGGCTTTAATTGACGAGTTTGAATTATTAAGTGATCAGTTGTCAGATAGCCATTTTAATTATTTTATGTTCCGTGATTTTCAGAGCAGAAATATTATGGTAAAAGATGACGAAGTTTATTTTATTGATTTTCAGGGGGGGATGAAAGGTGGTATGCCTTATGATGTGGCCTCTTTATTATGGCAAGCAAAAGCTGAATTATCCAATGAATGGAAGGAGCGTTTATTGAATGATTATATCAAGGAAGCGGAAAAAGTATTAGGAGAATCGATCAATGCGCCTTTATTTAAAAAGCAATACTATGGTTTTGTTTTATTGAGGTTGTTGCAGGTTTTGGGTGCTTATGGATTTAGAGGTTTGTTTGAACGTAAAGCGCACTTCTTAACTAGTATCCCTTTGGGGTTGAGGAATTTAAAAAGTTTTTTAGAAGTCTATACTTTAGATAAAGACACCCCAGTGTTTGCGGGTATTTTAAATTGGATGGTGGGTGAGGAAGTATTGAATCGTTTTACGCCCTTACAAGCAACTGAGCAAACACCGTTGGTGATTACTATTAATAGCTTTAGTTATAAAAAGGGGTTACCTAATGATCCTTCTGAAAATGGTGGGGGCTTTATTTTTGATATGCGTGGAATTTTAAATCCTGGAAGATTTGAGGAGTATAAAAAATTATCTGGATTGGATAAGTCAGTGCAAGATTTTTTAGAACAAAAAACGAAGATGAATACTTTTTTAAATAGTGTATGGGATTTAATCGATATCACTGTTGATAATTATTTATCAAGAGACTTTGCTTCCTTGCAGATTAATTTTGGTTGCACAGGTGGTCAACACCGAAGTGTGTTTGCCGCAGAACAGACTGCAAGGCATTTAAAGAATAAATACAAAGTGAAAGTAGTTTTAGCACATACTAATCAAGAAAATTGGGTTAAATAATTATTTATGAAGGCAATGATTTTAGCTGCAGGATTGGGTACTAGGTTGAAACCCTTTACAGAGCATCATCCTAAGGCTTTGGCAATAGTGAATGGGAAATCTTTACTGCAACGCAATATTGAATATTTACAAGGTTTTGGCATTGATGAAGTGGTGGTGAATGTGCATCATTTTGCAGATCAAATCATAGATGCCATTGATAAAAATAATGGATGGGGTTCGACTGTGCATATTTCTGACGAGTCGGATGAAGTGCTTGAAACGGGTGGAGGATTACTAAGAGCGAAGGGTTATTTTGAAAATGAGACCAAATGGTTGGTGATGAATGCAGATATTTTAACCGATCTTAATTTGAATCAAATGTTAACAGCTGACAATGCTTTTGAGGACAAGTCAGAAGGGGAGATGGTGGCTACTCTAGCGGTGACCAATCGTACGACTAGTAGAAACTTAATTTTCAATACTGCAGGTACTTTATGTGGCTGGAGGAACAATTCGACCAATGAAGAAAAATGGGCCAATCCTTTAAAAGATCCTGCCATGGCTATTCCTAAAGCTTTTAGTGGCATACAAATTGTACATGCTAATTTTTTTGAAGCATTGAATTTGCAAGGTAAATTCTCTTTGATAGATGCTTACTTACAAATTGCACAACATTATGCCATTCATTTTTATGATCATAGCAATGGAATATTATTAGATGTAGGTAAGCCAGAGAGCCTTGAAAAAGCAGCAGGGCTTTTTCGATAATTAAACCTTGATATAAATTTTTTTCTTATCTAATAAGTTTGCAAGTATTGCAAAGAAGGCGATAAAGCAAATGGCATAAACAAATGAGCCTACACGTAAATCACTTGATATGTCTTTGCATATATGTTGGTAAAACCAAGGTAATGCAGAGGTATAAACAGGTTCGCCTTGCGCATCAGTATGGTCTACCCATCTTAACAAGGCGAGTACACGAGGAAGGAAACCACTCAATACAAAAATGAACAAGGGGTTTTTCCCAAACACATCAAAGAAATGGCTCCATCTACCTTTACTGTTTTTGAATTCTAATAAATAGATCAAAACACTTAGCGTTATAATGGCTAGACCAGATGTATATAATACATAGCTACTTGTCCAAATCTTTTTGTTTATAGGGAAACTAAAGTCCCAGATATATCCTGCCAAAACCAAAACCACGCCAACTAATAGTAACTGTGCAAGCATCTCAAAACTCTTTCCTTTTGCTTGAATGTATTCGCCTACTAAAAAACCAAAAATCACTTGAACGATAGCAGGCATGGTGCTGATCAATCCTTCCGGATCAAATGGTACACCCTCGCCTTTGTAAATGTGGTTCACACCTAAAATGGTTTGATCAATGGCGTTGCCAAAAAATCCTGAAAGACTATATGGATGTCCTGCGCTGCCTAATAAAAAACACATCATCCAGTAAGCAATTAAAATAAGTCCACCAATGTAAAATGCCATTTTAGATTTACCGTAATACACGATGATGGAAGCGAAGAAATAACTTAAAGCGATTCTTTGCAATACGCCTAAGATGCGAATGTGTTCCCAGGTTTTTGTGACTAAATGTCCATTTTCCCATTTTACAAATGGACTCCAATTTAAAAAAAGCCCAATTAAAAATATCAATACCGTTCTTTTTATTACTTTTCTCCAAAAGTCTACAGCAGTACCTTTTTCAAACTTGGGCATCACAAATGCCATCGCATTTCCTACAGCAAATAAAAAAAATGGGAAAACAAGGTCAGTAGGCGTGCAACCATGCCAACTGGCATGTGCTAATGGACTAAAAATATGGCTCCAAGAACCAGGATTATTCACTAGAATCATCAAGGCTACCGTGGCACCTCTAAAAACATCTAAAGCATAATATCTTTGTGGTTGCATCTTCAAATGTAGGTACAAATTACTTTCTAATATATATGTCGTAATTAATATCTTTGTCCCTCATAAAAGACTATGAAAAAGAACATATTAATTACAGGAGGAGCGGGGTTTATTGGATCGCATGTTGTACGTTTATTTGTCAATAAATATCCTGATTATCAGATCTTTAATTTAGACGCACTCACTTATGCGGGTAATTTAGAGAATTTAAAGGATATCGAAAAAGTACCAAACTATCATTTTGTAAAAGCGGACATTTTAGATGCTGCGGCTTTAAAGGAAATTTTTGCGAAGCATGCCATCACGGATGTCATCCATTTGGCGGCGGAGTCGCATGTGGATCGTTCGATTGTTTCGCCGTTAGATTTTGTGTATACGAATGTGATTGGCACGGTGAACTTATTAAATACTGCCAAAGAATATTGGAAGGAAGATTTAAGTTATGAAAAAGCACATGATGGTTCTTGGGATACTCAAAGAGATCATTTGTTTTACCATGTCTCAACAGATGAGGTTTATGGAAGCTTAGGCAAAGAAGGTTTGTTTACGGAGACAACACCGTATGACCCTAACTCTCCATATTCTGCTAGTAAAGCAGCGAGCGATCATTTTGTTCGCGCCTATGGTGAGACGTATCATTTACCAATAGTCGTTTCTAATTGTTCAAATAACTATGGTCCCAATC
>CAZBJP010000070.1:4901-8567 GCA_964492205.1 uncultured Sediminibacterium sp. | reverse complement strand
TTTTACTGCATTTAAATCTGCCCCATTATTCATTAAATGGGTGGCAAAACTATGTCTTAGAATATGCGGACTTTTCTTTTGTAAGGTAGTAACTTGAGCAAGGTATTTTTTAACAAAGCTATACACTGCTCTAGGTTGTAACATCTTTCCTTTTTCTGTTACAAAAAGATAAGGATTGCCCTGTGCTTCGGTTGGTTTTTGATCGATATACAATTTCAACTCAGTAGCCAATGCAGGACTTATTGGCAAGATTCTTTCCTTGTTTCCCTTGCCCAGTACTTTGATCATTCTTTTAGTTAAATCTACTTGTGTTTCTTTACACTGTATCAATTCACTTAAACGCATTCCAGTTGCATAAAAAACATGGATCACCATTTTCTCAGTAAATCCTTTCCACCCTTCTGCAAAAGATAAATTCATGAAGAGCTGTTCCATATCTTGTTCAGTGACAAAACTAGGTAGTCTTTTATTTACTTTAGGACTGATGACTGTCTCCATTGGACTTTTAGCCAATGTCCCCTGCTGTATATGGTATTTATAAAATGATTTTAAAGAAGATATTTTTCGGTTTAACGTCTTACTCGATAAGTCTTGCTCCTTCATACTTGCAAGCCATGTTCGAACCAATGTGCCAGTGATTTGTTGAAATGCAAGTCCTTCGTATTGTGTTTCAATAAAATCAAAAAATTGGGTTAAATCATTGGCATAAGAAATTGTAGTATGCCTTGAATATCTTTTTTCAAACTGGAGATAAGCCAGAAAAGCGTTTAAGGGTGCGTATCTTGTTTGAATGGTCATAGTTAAAATTACCTCTTAAAAACAAAAAGCCCCAAAAATTGGGGCTTAAAATTTATTAAAGTGTTTTTTCGAGACTTTAGATTTGAATAAAAGTCGATGGAAAAACAAAAAGCCCCAAAAATTGGGGCTTAAAATTTATTATGGAGTTTCTTTAGAAACTAACCTTCGATTTTACCAGAGAAAATTTGTTGCTTGTAAATAGCTTTTAAAACTTCGAAACGACGTTTTACAGATGGCTTTACAAATGCTTGACGTGCACGTAAGTTTACCAAAGTTTTGCTTTTTTCAAACTTCTTTTTGTACTTCTTAAGGGCCTTGTCGATGTTCTCGCAGTCTTTTGAATCAATAATTAACATAATATATACCTCCTCAGGTGATTTTTTTTAAGACCCTGTGGGTCTTTATTTCATTAAATGTTTTTTCAAACCTTTATATTTTTGATTAAAGGTTAGGGAAAACCGGATGGCAAAGATAGGATTCCTTTTTAAAATACCAAATTTTTGCCCCATTTTGTCGATAATAAACCAATTTTAATCCATTATCCCCTTCCCTTTTAAGGCGCCAGAGATCGCTTGATCCATCACACGTTCTGCAAATGGTCTTGTCAACTCATTTAACGCTTCCGTTTTACCTTGAATTAAATCCTTGTCTTCCATTGTGATAGCCAACTGTAAAGCTTGCATTGCTTCAGCTGTTTGCATCAATTCGTCTTTGGATAACAAGGTTATATTTTTTGACATGAACTTTTCTGTGACCGATAAAATTTGTTCCGCTTCCGTCTTCGCTTCTACTAATGCTCTTGTTGCAATATCTTCTTTAGCATGAGTAATACTATCCATTAACCTTTGTTCTACTTCTTCATCTGTCAAGCCATACTGTGGTTTGATCTCGATGCTTTGTGTCAATCCTGTTCTTAATTCTTTTGCGCTCACTTGTAAAATACCGTCTGCATTGATTAAAAATTGTACATCCACTTTTGGCAATCCTGCTGGCATAGATGGTATACCAGATAAAGTAAATTCACCCAATTTTCTGTTATCTTTTACCAAATCTCTTTCCCCTTGATATATAGCAATTTGAATCCCCGACTGGCCATCTTTTTGAGTGGTATATTGTCTTCCAGCTTGTGTAGGAATCTTTGAATTACGCGGTAACAACACATCCATCAACCCTCCCATTGTTTCAATACCTAAACTCAAAGGAGTAATATCCAATAATAACATGGATTGGTTATTTCCAGCTAGAATATCTGCTTGAACTGCAGCACCCATTGCCACTACTTCATCTGGATTTACTGAATCATTGACTGCTTGATTAAAATAAGTTGCTACTGTATTTTTTACCAACGGGACCCTTGTACTTCCTCCAACCATTAGAACAGTATTGATATCAGACACATTCAAACCTGCGTCCTTCATGGCTTTCGCACAACAGTCCATTGTTTTATCAACAATTGGTTTTGCTAGATTTTCAAATACTTCTTTAGTAATAGACAATTTTTCTCCTGCAAAATCAATTTCAAAACTTGAAGCATTTGACAAAGCAATTTTTGCTTGTTCTGCAGCCAATCTTAATTGTTGTTTTAAAATTTTATGGTCATCTAAGGAGTCGATTTTCATTCGTCCCATCCAATATTCAATAATGGCTCTATCTAAATCATCTCCCCCTAAATAAGTATCCCCATTCGTACTTAATACTTCAAATACTCCTCCACTGATTTTTAAAATGGAGATATCAAAAGTGCCTCCACCTAAATCATAGACTGCAATAGTTTTTTCTTCTGCAGGGTCTAATCCTAATCCATAAGCTAAACTTGCTGCAGTAGGTTCATTGATAATTCTTAGTACATCTAATCCTGCTAACTTACCTGCGTCTCTTGTAGCCTGCCTTTGTGTATCATTAAAATAAGCTGGCACCGTAATCACCGCTTTGCTCACAGGTGTTTTTAAGATGTGTTCCGCACGATTTTTTAAAGCACTTAAAATATGTGCACTTAATTCAATGGGCGAATAAAATTGATTGTCTACTTGTACTTTGACTAAACTATCTTTGTTATCGTCGATGACTTTATAGGCAAAAAAGTCTTGATGCGTTTGAATATCTTTGTAACTCTTCCCCATCAAACGCTTTGCACTAAATATGGTATTGGCTGGATCAGTTTCTAAAAAAGGCTTTGCTTCAGCACCCACTGCTACGTTACCAAATTTGTCAAAATGCACCACACTTGGCACAATGCTGCTGCCATCAAACTCTTTCAAAGCGGTAGGTAACTTTGTTTCAGGATGAATAATTGCCACTAAACTATTGGTTGTACCAAGGTCAATGCCAACAATCATTTCTGGTTGTTGTAAACTACCTGTTGCAATATTGATGCCAATCTTAGCCATTTAAAAAATTTTACAAATGTACACGCAATACCTAATTTGTAGATTGCGAATTTAGGAATGATTTGATGTTTCTGTGGATACCAGTATTGTCTTGGAAAACGTATCATGTAAGGGTTTCCCGTTCCATGCCAAACCAAACATCGACACTAAACTTGTTCTTACCAATGCTCTAATGATGAATTGCCATAAAGCTGGACGACTGCCTTCTAAAGTCACCACTTTTGTTCTTGTGATCCATTTTGCGGGTGTACGTTGAAAAAATAATTCAAACATAAAGCAATACGAAACGTAAAATAGAAAGAAAAATTCACCAAAACGAATAGGTGGAAACCCGTAAAAAAATACATTAAAATTATACCATCGATACAAAACAAAGCTCCCGATAAAGATAAATAAGGTATCTAAAAAGAAGTGAGCAATCCTAGTACCCTCCCCTTGAATTTGATTTGTTGGCTGCATGATGCAAAATTATTGCTTTTTG
>CAZBJP010000070.1:0-4891 GCA_964492205.1 uncultured Sediminibacterium sp. | reverse complement strand
ATGATTCAAGATATTATGCCTGGTACCGAAGCATTGTTCGAAAAAGAACAAGTATCCGGCTATATAGGCTTTGATCCAACTTCTGACAGCTTACATATTGGAAGTCTGGTTCCAATTTTATTGTTAGTGCATCTGCAAAAAGCTGGACACAAACCCTTTGCTTTAGTGGGAGGTGCCACCGGAATGGTAGGTGACCCTAGTGGAAAAAGTGAAGAACGCAATCTATTAAGCGAAGAAACATTGGCTCATAACATTGCCGGTGTAAAAAAACAATTAGCCCATTTTTTAAATTTCGATAGCGCCCAGTCCAATGCTGCCGAAATGGTAAACAATTACGATTGGTTTAAAGATTTTAATTTCCTTTCTTTTATCAGAGACGTAGGAAAACACATTACAGTCAATTATATGATGGCTAAAGATAGTGTGAAAAAAAGAATCGAAGGTGATACAGGAATGAGCTTTACTGAATTTACTTACCAGTTAATACAAGGGTACGATTTCTATTGGTTGTATAAAAACAAAAATTGCAAAGTACAAATGGGTGGAAGTGACCAATGGGGTAATATCACTACTGGCACTGAATTAATCCGTCGTAAAATTGGTGGAGAAGCATTTGCTTTTACATGCCCATTAATTAAAAAAGCAGATGGCGGCAAGTTTGGAAAAACAGAAAAAGGAAATATTTGGTTGGATGCGACTAAAACTTCACCTTATCAATTTTATCAGTTTTGGTTAAATGCAAGTGATGAAGACGCTACAAGTTGGATTAAGATATTCACTTTATTAGACCCTTCTCAAATCGACACTTTGATTGCTGAGCATGTTATCGCCCCACAACAAAGAATTTTACAAAAAGCATTAGCTGCTGAACTAACTAAATTTGTGCATAGTGAAGCAGATTTAAAATTTGCTATTGAAGCAACAGAGATTTTATTTGGCAATGCTACTACTGCAGCATTACAGTCACTCAATGAAATACAACTTTTACAAGTGATGGAAGGTGTTCCAAAAGTTACAATTGCTTTATCTGCTCTTAAAGAAGGTTATGACTTAATTAATTTATTAGCCGATACAGGTATTTTCCCAAGTAAAGGAGAAGCCCGAAAAATGTGGCAGGGAGGTGGATTGGGGCTTAACAAAGAAAAGATTAGTCCAGAAACTACTCAACTTACTGCTGAAAATTTATTGCAAGGAAAGTACCTATTGATTCAAAAAGGCAAGAAAAACTATTATTTAGTGATTGCTGAATAATAGTCAATTTTACTTGATCACATTATTTTATTGCTTCCCACATTGCATCTGCAACCAACTGATTCCCTGCATCATTTAAATGCACACGATCGTATGTAAGAATGCCTTTATCTACCTGCTTTGGATTGTTTTTAGCACTATAGTCCAAGAATAATTTTCTGCAATCCACTAATGCTAGATTTTTTTCTGCCGCATATTTTCGGATCCAATTGGAATATAAATTCAGCTCTCCATCTTGTGGGTTGGATTGGTCATATCGTTCCCCTATAACTGCTGGCGTTACCAATATAACCTGTGCCCCTTTTGCTTGAATTTTTTGCACTACTGCATCATAAAATAAACCAAATTTATCGTAATCTGTACCTGTACCCATCATAGACTTATGCCATACATCATTAACTCCTACCCAAATTACCACAACATTTGGTGCTTTATTTAATACATCTTTCTCTAGTCTTAAATACAAGTCATAAATTTTATTTCCCCCAATTCCCGCACCTAATAATTCAAACTGATTTGTTTGTCCATTATTATTAATTCGATTATTCAGAAGATCAATATAACCCCCTTTTTTGACCCCTAATTCAGTTATAGAATCCCCAAAAAAAATAACTTTTTTCTTTCCTCCCTGCATAAATGACAAACAAATGATACTAGTTGCAATGAATAACAAAGTGGCACTTTTTAAACGCATAAGACAGCTGTTTAATCTTTAATTAAAATTTAGCTTTAAGTTATGCTTATTTGAAGATATTGTTAAGTAAAGGCAACAAAAATTTGGAAGTTTTTGAGTCTACCCCTATTTTTGCACTCCATTCTAAGAATGGCTAGAGGATTGCCTGATTGTGTAACGGTAGCACGACTGTTTTTGGTGCAGTTTGTCTTGGTTCGAATCCAGGTCAGGCAACCAACAAAATAAGAAGCCGCAACGTAAGTTGCGGCTTTTTTTATTGAGCGAAAGACTAGATCAAGCTTGCTTGAATCTAGAAAATAGCTCAATAAAATGCCTTAGATGGAAGTTCAAAGAACTTACGACTAAGGCTAACTTATTATATGTTGGAAAATTCCAACATATAAGGATCAGCGACTGAAAGGAGCTAATCCTTATATAAAATTTGAGCAAAAAACTATGAACCGTATCAATAAATTAGATGGCCTCCGTGGACTTTTTGCACTCTTCGTAGTGTTATTCCATTTTAATAAACACAATGCGCCACAGTTTATTGTGGACAATTTCTTTGTACGTGAGTCCTATATTTTTGTAGATTTTTTCTTTATCCTGAGCGGTTTCGTGATTACATTATCCTATGATCAACGATTATCAAACCTTGACCAATTTTTAACATTCATTAAAAGAAGATTTATTCGCTTATACCCATTATTGTTTTTCTCGACGTGCATGTACTGGTATTTTGTTCACCCACATTTTGACCAGCGTAATATCATACTGGCATTAGACACTTTATTACTCACCAATTCAACACCCATACTTAGTTCAAGCATTGGAATGAACTACCCTTCTTGGTCAATTTCAAGTGAGATGATCTCCTATGTCTTATTTAGCATCAGCTCCATCATGGCCATGCAAAAAAGAAAAACAATAGTACTTGTTATTTTAACATTTGGATGTTTTGGACTTTTGTTTTCACAAGAAAATTATTTTCAAACAGGTAATTTTGGTTTTGTAAGGGGTTTAGCTTGTTTCAACCTTGGATATTTTATTCACATTATTGCTGGCAGGAAATTCAACATACGAAATGAAACAGAATGGGTTGTGCTGATAGGTATAATAGGACTTATGTATTACCATTATACAGTATCCTTGGCAAATCCAATGCTTATTCAATTACTTGAATTCTTCGTCCCAATTGCATTTGCCTCTTTCATTTTAGTACTAATTAAAACAAATGGATTCTTTAGTCAAATGCTTCAAACAAAACCTTTTTTATTTTTAGGGAAGATTTCTTATTCAGTCTATTTAAACCATGCTTTTATTATTGGCTATTTCGTTCCTAAATTATTTAATTGGATTCAGATCAATAATATTGAAACCAAGAAAATGATTTCTATAAGTATTTTAATACTTATTTTGATTTTTTATTCTTGGTGTACCCAATATTTTATTGAGACAAAATTGGGTAAAAAAATTGACTCTTTACTGAAATCTTAATGCTCCTCTCTTTTCAATGGAACAACTAAAACTGGCACGGTTGAATGTCTAACAATATATTCAGCTGTACTACCCATGATGGTGTGTGACAAACCCGTACGTCCATGTGTCCCAACAACAATATAATCTACATGTTGTTTTTTAGAAAGATCAATAATGTCAAATTTTGGACTACCAATAGCCACGTGGGTATCAAAAGTAACTCCTGCATTCTTCCCTTTGATCTCGTCAAAAACTTTATGCGCATGATTTTCTTGTTCTTTATAAACCTCGTCTAACTGTGGCGGAATCATCGCTAACTGGGTTTGCAGATAATCTACGTATACTGGAATAATAGCACATAGTATCACATAGCCGTTCATTTTAATGGCCAAGTCGATACCTTGTTGAATGATGTCTTTTGAATTTTCACTTAGATCAACAGCAATCAATACTTTATTTTTCATAGTAGTAAATTTCTACTAATTTAAAAAAAGTCTAATTTGGAAACAATGACTGTAATCAGTTATTTGAATTCTTGTAAGCAAGCCTGCAAAGCAACTTCCCAATGCGGTATTGGCAAAGCCAATAGGTCTTCAATTTTCTGCGTCGCTAAAACAGAATATTTTGGTCGTTTTGCTGGGGTTGGGAATGCTGCTGAATCAATTGGATTCAGTGTACAAGATAAACCCGCAAATTCTTTTATTTTAGTTGCAAAATCGAACCATGTAGTTTCCCCTTGATTTGCAAAATGAAAGATACCTGAAATTGCCTGTCCAGCATTCAATGCTTGAACAATTTGCATTGTTACTTTTGCCAAATCCCTCGCATAAGTGGGACGTCCTTTTTGATCTGCAACTATATTTAAATTTTCCTTTTCCTTCATTAAACGCAACATCGTTTTTACAAAATTATGCCCGTGTGTACTAAACACCCAAGAGGTACGTATTACAATAGTTTGTTCATTTTCAGTCAAGGCAAATGTCTCTCCAGCAGCTTTAGTTGAGCCATAATAATTCACAGGATCTACTTTGGTAGTGGGTAAATAAGGCTCAGTTGCTGCACCATCAAAGACATAATCTGTTGAATATGTAATAAAAGGGATATCTAGTTTTTTACTAATTCTTGCTAATTCTTTTACAGCAATTGCATTGATAGTATAAGCCAATTCCTTTTCCGTTTCTGATTTATCAACAGCGGTATAGGCTGCTGTATTGATTATACAATCTGGTGTTATATTTTGAATAATATTTTCAAAGGTATCAGGATGTGATAAATCTATTTGATTTCGATCTGCTAGTACAAATTCAAAGGCAGGATAAGTTGTCGCTAGTTGGCCTAACTCCCAACCTAATTGACCATTAGAACCAGTAACGAGTATTTTTCGGATCAACATGATCAATAATTATTTTGAAATAAATTCTTTGGGCAATTTCGTCCACTCGCTTGGTGGCAATGCTTTAAAGTAATCGTAAGTTTTCTTTAGACCTT
>CAZBJP010000069.1:7920-8683 GCA_964492205.1 uncultured Sediminibacterium sp. | reverse complement strand
CACATGATCATTTGGATTACCACGAAACATTCGAAGAATATGTACGTGTTAAAAAGGCTTTCTTCGATCATTTGTCTTCAAGTGCATTCGCTATTACCAACTTAGATGATCCAAATGGTGCAGTAATGTTGGCAAATACAAAGGCAAAACAATACAGCTATGCACTTCACGCACCAGCTACTTATAAAGGTAAAATATTAGAAAATCAATTAACTGGATTAGTCTTAAATGTGAATGATATTGAAGTGCATTGCAGGTTGATTGGCACATTCAATGCCTATAATTTTTTGGCAGTCTATGGTGTTGCAGTGCAGTTGGGAGAAAACTCAGAGAAGGTGTTGACTGTTTTGAGTGCTTTAACAGGTGCAGAAGGGAGATTTGACTATATCATAAGTGATGAAAATACAATTGGCATTGTGGATTATGCACATACGCCGGATGCATTGCAAAACGTATTAGAAACCATTGTAAAACTCAAAAAAGGGGGAGAAACAGTGATTACAGTAGTGGGTTGTGGTGGTGATAGAGACAAAACGAAAAGACCTGTAATGGGTCAAGTAGCATGTGACTTAAGTGACAAAGTAATTTTCACTAGCGACAATCCTCGTTCTGAAGATCCTAATGAAATTATCAAGGATATGGAGATGGGTTTAAGTAGTGCTGCAAAAAGAAAGTATATCAATATTGTGGATCGTTATGAAGCGATCAAAGCGGCAGTTAGCTTCTCGAAATCAGGTGATATTATTTTGATTGCAGGAAAAGG
>CAZBJP010000069.1:0-7910 GCA_964492205.1 uncultured Sediminibacterium sp. | reverse complement strand
AAAGGGCATGAAAAATACCAAGATATCAAAGGGGTTAAATATGACTTTGATGACAAGCAAATTTTACAAAATATTTTTAAATCATTCGCTAAATAAGCCGCTATGTTGTATCAATTATTTTCATGGTTAGACAAATCGTTCAATATTCCAGGTGCGGGTATGTTTCAGTTTTTGACATTTAGAATTGCGATGGCCATTTTATTATCATTATTTATCGCAACTGTATATGGTAAAAAAATGATTTTGTTTTTGCAGAAAAAACAAATTGGAGAAAGTGTGAGAGAATTAGGATTAGCTGGGGAGCAACAAAAAAAAGGTACCCCTACAATGGGTGGCATCATTATTTTAATGAGTGTATTAATTCCAACATTATTATTTGCCAACTTAGACAAAGTGTATATCCGATTAATGGTACTTTGTACTGTATGGTTAGGTATCATTGGATTCTTAGACGACTATTTTAAAATTCGTGCAAGAAAAGAAGCGCAAGAAAAAGGGGAAGCGTACAAAAAGAAAAATAGTGATGGATTGGCGGGTATTTCTAAAGTGATTGGACAAGTTGGATTGGGTATCATCATAGGCGTTACCTTATATTTTAGTAATTCAGTTACAGTAGAACGTGAGATTATTTCTACTAATGTATCGGCTAGTTTAGCAAAAGGTGAAAAAATAGCTCAAGGTGCTGATGTAGTAGTTAGAACAATTAATGGAGAAGAACGTCGATTTGTAAAAGTGAAAACACCTATTACAACTATTCCATTTGTAAAAAATCACGAATTCAACTATAGTAAATTAATTAGCTGGATGGGACCTAGTGCAGAAAAATATACATGGATCGTTTATATTTTAGTTGTTACGTTTATCATCACAGCGGTTTCTAATGGTGCAAATATTACAGATGGATTAGACGGTTTAGCTGCAGGAGTGAGTGCCATTATCGGTGCTGCATTAGGTGTCTTTGTTTATGTAAGTGGAAACTATGTTTTTGCAGATTATCTAAACGTGATGTACATACCAAATTTGGGTGAGTTGTCCATTTTTGTCGGTGCATTTGTAGGAGCATGTATTGGCTTTTTATGGTACAATGCCTATCCCGCACAGGTGTTTATGGGTGATACTGGAAGTTTGGCATTAGGGGGCATCATTGCTTCATTAGCGATTATTGTTCGTAAGGAATTATTGATTCCAATTTTTTGTGGGGTGTTTTTAATTGAAAATTTGAGTGTGATCATTCAAGTAGCTTATTTTAAATATACCAAGAAAAAATACGGAGAAGGTCGACGTGTTTTTTTGATGAGTCCTTTACATCATCATTATCAAAAGAAAGGATTTCATGAAAGTAAGATTGCCGTTCGTTTTTGGATCGTCACTATATTATTGGTAGTCACCTCTATTCTAACCTTAAAAACAAGATAAATTGTCTAAAAAGATTGTCATATTAGGTGCAGGAGAGAGCGGTGTGGGCACAGCTTTACTAGCAAAACAAAAAGGATACGACGTTTTTGTTTCTGATGGAAGTGCGATCAAGCCGAATTTTAAAGCAGAATTAGAAGCGCATCAAATTCCTTATGAGTCTGGGTCGCATGATTTGGAAAGAATTCTAGCGGCAGATGAGGTAATGAAGAGTCCAGGAATTTCAGAGAAAAATGAGTTGGTTAAACAAATCCGAGCTAAAGGTATTTCAATCATTAGTGAAATAGAATTTGGATATAGATACAAAGGTGCAAGTAAGGTAGTCGCAATTACTGGTAGTAACGGAAAAACAACTACCACTGCTTTGTTGTATCATATTTGTAAAGTTGCTGAACAAGATGTAGCAGTGGTAGGTAATATTGGATTTTCATTTGCAAGACAAGTTGCCGAAGATCCTAAATCATTGTATGTAATTGAAGTAAGTTCATTTCAGTTAGACGATATACATCAGTTTAGACCAGATATTGCAATTCTATTGAATATTACAGAAGATCACTTAGATCGTTATAACTATCAATTTGAATATTATATAAAGAGCAAGTTTAAAATCATTGAAAATCAAACAGAAAATGATTGCTTTATTTTTTGTATCGATGACCAAGTCATTGCTAAACATTTAGAACTACTAACTACACATACTAACCTACTACCATTTTCTATGAAACAAGAATTAAAAAAAGGAGGCTACATCAAGAACGAACAAATGATGTTAAAAATCCAAGAAGAAAGAGTGACAATGAGTATTTATGATTTTGCATTAAAAGGCAAGCATAACGCTTATAACACTATGGCTGCAAGTATTGCTGCCACAACTTTGGGCATCAGAAAAGAAAAAATTCGTGAAGCGGTAAGTAATTTCCATAGTCTAGAACACAGAATGGAATTTGTTGCTACCGTCAAGGGGGTTGATTTTATCAATGACAGTAAAGCCACTAATGTTAATAGTACTTGGTATGCTTTAGAAAGCATGCAAAAGCCAACCATATTAATATTGGGAGGAGTGGATAAAGGAAATGATTATGAATTAGTGGCGGATCTAGTGAAAGAAAAAGTAAAAGCCATAATCTGCATGGGTACTGATAATTCTAAATTATTAAATTTTTTCAAGGATAAAGTAAGTAAAATTATAGAAGTTGATTCTGCTCAAAAAGCAGTTAATGCTTCTTTTAAATTAGCAGAAAAAGGGGATGTAGTATTATTAAGTCCAGCTTGTGCAAGTTTTGATTTATTCAAAAACTACGAAGACAGAGGTCTTCAGTTTAAAGAAAGTGTAAAAGCATTATAATTATGTTCAAAGAAACCACAGATAAATTGTTTTCTCAGATGCCCTCTATAGGTGGAATGAAAGAACATTTAGACCAGCGAACCAGAGGGGATAAATATATTTGGGGTTTGGTATTATTATTGTCGCTCATCTCTATCTTGGTAGTGTATAGTGCAACTGGTTCATTGGCCTATAAAATGTATCGTGGGAACACTAGCTTTTATTTGTTTAAGCAAATTATTTTTACACTTATTGGTTTATTAGTAGTATTTGGTTTACATAGGGTTAACTATACTGTATTTTCAAGAGTGGCAACTATTTTATTTATGTTGTCAATTCCTTTACTGGTGTATACTTTATTTTTTGGGGCTAAAATTAACGAAGGGAGTAGGTGGATTAAATTACCGATTATTAACTTGACCATTCAGAGTAGTGATGTGGCTAAGCTGGCATTATTCATGTATCTTTCAAAGGTTTTGAGTAAAAAACAAGAGGTCATTAAAGACTTTAAAAAAGGATTTTTGCCTGTCATTATTCCTGTTTTTATTATTTGTGGTTTAATCATGCCAGCTAATTTGTCTAATGCGTTATTGACAGGAGCTACTTCTTTATTACTATTATTTATTGGGAGGATAAGTTTTAAACATATATTATTAACTATTGGAATTGCCATGATACCAATTGTGGTCATCATTAGTGTGGCAATAGCTACTCATAAGTCAAATGAAGGCACGATAGATGGTAGTAAACCAGTGGTGGCAGAATCTTTAAAAAGTTGGGGACGATTTGGAACTTGGGTGAATCGTGTGCAAGATTTTATGTATGCAAAAGATAATGAAGTGCCTTATCAAGTTCAACAAGCAAAAATTGCGATTGCTAATGGCGGAATTTTTGTAGGGCTGGGTCCAGGAAATAGTCAGCAGAGAAACTTTTTACCTCAAGCTTATAATGATTTTATTTATGCAGTCATAATAGAAGAGTATGGATTATTAGGAGGTGCTTTTATCATTTTTATTTATTTAGTTTTTTTATTCAGGTGTATACGAATCTTTAGAAAATGCCCTTATGCCTTTGGCGCATTTTTAGCACTTGGTTTAAGTTTTACTTTAATTATTCAGGCAGTGGCGAATATGGCGGTGAATGTGGCAATCGTGCCAGTGACTGGGGTTACATTACCTTTATTAAGTATGGGAGGAAGTTCTTTTATTTTTACATGTTGTTCTATAGGCTTGATTTTAAGTGTAGCTAGAAACGTGGAGCAAATGGAAGGGAAGGCGCCAGTTGAAACAGAGATTGAAATTCCTAACGAAACTACTGAACCAGTTAATGCATAATCAAGCACATACAACATTGCGCATCATCATCGCTGGCGGTGGAACAGGAGGACATATTTTCCCTGCCATAGCTGTAGCACAGGCTATACAAATGTTACAGCCTGATGCAGCGATACTTTTTGTAGGAGCTAAAGGTAAAATGGAAATGGAAAAAGTGCCACAAGCTGGATATCAAATTGTAGGGTTAACGATAGCAGGATTTAATAGGCAAAATTTTTTAAAGAATTTGACCTTGCCTTTCAAGTTGATAAAAAGTTTTATACAAGTTATGGCCATCTTTAATCAATTTAAGCCTAATGCAGTTTTTGGTGTTGGAGGTTATTCAAGTTTTCCTGTTTTAAGGTATGCACAAACAAAAGGGATCCCTACTTTTATTCATGAATCCAATGCATTTGCAGGAAAAACTAACCAGTGGTTAGGTTTAAAAGCTACTAAAATATTTACAGGAACTAAAGGAATGGAACAGTTTTTCCCAGCTAGTAAAATTTTAGTTACAGGTAATCCGGTGAGACAAAATATTGCCAATATTAAAATTGAAAAAGAAGCGGCATTATTACAATTTGGTTTAATGCCAGATAAATTTACTTTATTAATCATTGGAGGGAGTTTGGGTGCAGCATCTATCAATAAAGCTATTCAGCAAAGTTTAGATGCTTTTCAAAAATTGGGTATTCAATTGATTTGGCAAACAGGAAAGCCAAATGCAGAGGATTATAAAGTAGCTGCAGGTATGTTTAGTAATGTATATGTAGACAGTTTTATTACTGATATGAGCGCAGCTTATGCTGCGGCAGATATGGTAGTGAGTAGGTCTGGGGCAATGGCAGTAGCAGAAATTGCGATCACTGGCAAGGCTTGTATTTTTGTACCTTATCCTTATGCAGCAGAAGACCATCAGACATATAACGCCAAAGTATTGGTTGATGAAAATGCAGCTCACTTGATTGCAGATAAAAATGTAACAAAGGAGTTATTGCCATTGATTGAAAAAATGATAAAGAATAAGACGCAACTAATCGAAATGTCATCTAAGATTAAATCATTTGCATGGAAAAACGCAGATGAAGTAATTGCTGCTCAAATTATTCATGAAATTGAAACAAAATAAAAAGAAATGAATCCACTTATAGATTTAAAACGTATTTATTTTATTGGAATTGGAGGGATTGGCATGAGTGCATTGGCGAGGTATTTTAATACCCAGGGTGTAAAAGTAGCTGGATATGATAAAACACCATCAACCTTAACAAATCATTTAGAGAAAGAGGGGATTCAAATTCATTTTGATGACGATATTAATAAATTAGATAAAGACGCGTCTGTAATTGTATATACACCAGCCATACCAGCAGACCATAAAGAATTAAATTATTATAGAGATCATGGCTATTTAGTAGTTAAGCGAAGTGATGTATTGCAATGGGTGACAGAAAATGCCTTTACAATTGGTATTGCAGGCACCCATGGTAAAACCACAACAACATCCATGACTGCGCATATTCTAAGACACACTGGATATGGATGTAATGCATTTTTAGGGGGTATTGCTTCAAATTATGACACTAATTTTTGGAGTCATGAAAAAAATGTGGTCGTAGTTGAAGCAGATGAATATGATAGAAGTTTTTTGAAATTAGCACCGAATATTGCGGTAATTACAGCGGTAGATCCAGACCATTTGGAAATTTACGGAACTGCAGAGGAAGTTGTGAAAGCCTTTGGACAATATGCGGATAAGATAAAACCTGGAGGTGTTCTAATTCAAAAATTAGGTACTACTATTCAAACTAGTGCAGCGAATAAAACTATTGTATCATATGGATTCAATCAAGAACAAGCTGCCTATTATTCGCGAAACTTAAAAGTGGTAGATGGATCCTATGTATTTGATTTAGTCCATCCTAATGGGGTGTTAAAAGAAATTGTATTGAACATGGGGGGGCTGCACAATGTGGAGAATGCGATTGCTGCAATTGCCATCGCGTTGAATTTGGACATTGATGGTGAAAAAATTAAATCGGCAGTGGCAGCATTTAAAGGAGTGAAACGTCGCTTTGAATATAAAGTGAAGACTTCGAAGAAGATCTTAATAGATGATTATGCGCATCATCCAGAAGAATTAAGTGCATTAATAAAGGGTGTTAGAAGTATTTATCCAAATGAAAAAATGGTGCTTATTTTTCAGCCACATTTATATAGCAGAACACAAGATCAAGCAGCTGGATTTTCAGCAACCTTAGATCAGGCTGATGAAGTGATTTTATTACCCATTTATCCTGCAAGAGAATTGCCTATTCCTGGTGTAACAAGTGAAATGTTATTAGCAGCTATGAAATTGGACAAGAAACAAGTGATGTCGAAGGAGCAACTTAATGCATGGGCAGCTTCTACAGACTACAAGTTGATTGTGATGGCAGGTGCAGGAGATATAGATGTATGTATCAATAATATTCAAGAGATCCTTACAAAGTAGCACATGAAGCAATGGCAAAAAATAGTTATTAGGGTTTTATGGAGCATCGCTGCTGCAGCACTTATTGTGCTTTTTGTAGTTTCTTGGAAAGCAAAGAGTGAAAAGAAATTAACAGATATACAAGTTGAATTAGTAGGGGAGAGTGCACAAGCTTTATTTATGGATGAGATTGCTATACGAGCCATACTTAATGAGCAAGGGGTACATGTGGGCATGTCTCTAGACCAAGTAAATCTAACGCAGTTGGAAAAATTCATTGAAAAAACTGAATGGGTTAAGAATGCGGAGTTCTTTATCGATAATAAATTGGTTTTAGAAGCTAAAATTGAACAAAGAATTCCTATTGCGAGGGTTTTTACTGCTAATGGTGCTTCTTTTTATATTGATAATGAAGGATGGAGACTTCCTTTGAAACAATTGACGGTATTGAATTTACCTGTATTTACTGGTTTCCCAACGGATCAGTCAAAATTATCAAAGCCAGATAGTATTTTGTTAAATCAAGTTTTATTTTTTGCAAAGACGATCCAAAAAGATAGTTTTTTCATGGCCCAAGTAGCACAGGTGAATATAGAACCCAATGGCACATTTCAAATGGTTCCAACACTTGGAGATCATCTTGTTTTATTAGGGTCGTTGGAAAACTTAGAAGATAAATTGAATCGCTTATATACTTTCTATAAAAAAGTTTGGGTAGCAGCTGGTATCAATGCCTATCAAGTTATTGATTGCCGATTTGATCATCAAGTAGTTGCATTGAAAAAAGGGTTGCAGCCCATTGAGTTTACGGGTAGCTTCATATGGCCAACGGGTGATTCCAGTTTGGCGATACCGTCTATCCCAGCTGTTGTAAAAATAGATAGCGTAGTTAAAACTAATACAGTGACAAAGCTAGCTCCAACGGCACAAACAAATAAAGTAGCAGCTGTAAAATCGACTCAAACTAAAAATGTAAAAGCTACAACAGTTCCTTCCAAATCAAAAACAAAAGTTCAATCAAAAGCAGGTAAGTCAAAGGCAAAATTGAACAATAAACCTAAAAATAATTCGTTAAATAAAAAGAATAAGACTGCGAAGGCATTAATGCCCAAGAAGTCGAAGTCTCCAACTAAGAACAACTAACAACTAAAACCTATAAAAATGAGTCAGAACGATTCTCCCATCATTGTGGGTCTTGACATTGGTACAACAAAAATTGCAGCGATTGCCGGCAGAAAGAACGAGTTTGGTAAATTAGAAATCCTGGGATTTGGTCGTGCGAATAGCAATGGGGTTCAACATGGTCAAGTATTAAATATTGATCAAACGATCAAAGCGATACAACAAGCTTTGCAAAATTGTCATTTAAGTAATCCAGATTTAGAAA
>CAZBJP010000068.1:0-8753 GCA_964492205.1 uncultured Sediminibacterium sp. | reverse complement strand
GATCACATAATTGATTTTATGGTCGTTTTTCCACGCATTAAAATTAATATTCAAGTGTTCGTTGAAATAGTAACTTAAGTGATGTACGGGTATATCTGTATCTGCAGACATCGTTGAAAGGCTAAAATCTGGGTTTAAATATGGCTTAGTCAAACAATATTGTTCTATTTTATTGTGCAAGAGTTCCAGTTTTTCAGAGGAAATTTCAAAACTCCTAGTAGCTTTTTTGGATGAATCAGGAAATATCGGCTCTGCTAATTTATTTGAAACTACAAAGTCTAACTGTGGTAAACCGTATAGAATATTTGGAAAAAATAACAAGGAAACGTTGAATAATACTAAACCTATTAATGTAATGTTTAAAAAATAATAACCTTTTACCTCTGCGATCTTATAATCTAATGTTTGAAATGAAAAGATGGTAAATATAAAAAAACTTATATAGACCAATAAAGCATTAAAAATCAGGAAACTTAACCATTTAAAAATAAGCTTTGCTTGTTTGTCTTCTGGGCGCTCGTACTTAAATTTCAGAAACATCAAACGAATACAAATGACAATATAGATCAATCCTATTACAGGTCGTAATAAAAAATTAAAGACCGAAGGAATCAATAAATTACTACTGTTTAATATTTCAGCTGGATTCTGGAGTACCCTACTGGCATATTCTAGCTTTGTATCAAAACTGCTAAATAAATGTGGAAGGATATTAATTAATAATAAAAAAGCAGGTAAAAAATGTAGTAGATCTATTTTAGATAACCTATAATCATCTCTTAAAACCCCTCGAACATAAAAGTATAAAACCGGACCAACTATTAAAAATAAGGGTGTAAAATTAACCAATAAAATAGCAATCATTAATTTGCTCCCAGCATAGATCGTTGCATAATGCGCTAAGGAATATAAATTATTGAGAAAGAAAAATGCAAACAAAAAAATATTCACTCTATTTGACTCTTTGATATTAATGAGCAATAGGAAAGAAACAATAAAGCCTAATATGGTGATATATAATAACAAGTTCAGCAAAATTAATTTATATCTCTGAAACTTTGTTGAAAAACATAGAATTTACTCTAATATAATCATTGAAATACCAATGTAGCCTAGCCCAGGATCGAACTGGGATTTAGAGCTTCGGAAACTCTTGTACTAACCATTGTACGACAAGGCCATCAATCAAAATTAAGTCATTGGCAAAATGATTTACCGTCGAAACAATACTTTGATCGCAGCTGGAAGAAAAATTGCTGTTGGTAAGCTTCGCATTATTTTTATATCTTCTAACAAAGTGGAGGTATTAGATAAAAATTTAAAAATCGTTGCGGCTTGATTTTTCTTAAAAATACGTGCAAAAATTTCATCTCCAGACATTTTTTTATGTTCAAGTATATATAATAAAACAGCATCATAAAACTGATGCCTTGTATTATGTATACTCGAATTCAATGGTTGATTCAGTTTTAATTGAGCTACAAGTTGTAGCGTTTGTTGTTGAATAAACTGAAAAGCATACCCAGTACTGGCTTTCACTGCATCACCAGTGGTGCCAATTGAAACAATGGAGGCTGTATTGGATGCCATAGTTTTTGTTGACATTGGAATAGCCCCCATTTCGGTATGAACAACCTTGTAATTTATGCCTTTATAATGCTGATCCAAATAAGCATCAAGTACTTTATCATAAGCAGATTCTACAAGAATAGTAGGAGAAAATAAGGTATACTCTACCAAAGCTTTTTTATTAGACATAGGTAGCAGGTACATAAACGCGGTTGCACCCATCTGTGGCACATTAAAATCCATCAATCTTGCCACCGTATCATCAAAAACAGGTTGATCAAAATTAACCACAACCCCTTTAAAATGTTGCCAAAGATTGGGCTGGATACGATCATACAAGTTAATACTTGAAAACACAAAAGCACCAATTGCCGAACCACCCTCCCATGCTATCCTTGCCTGATTTAATTCAAAAGGAGTTATAGATAAAACCTTTGCAAGTTGCCAATCTATGTTTTCAAAACTTTTGGCATAATTGAGAATAAATTGGTAAAAATCAATCCCTTGTATCATTTTATATTCAAATGGGGCTGTAGGCAATAGACGCAAGATATCGTCTTTACGAACTTCTATAGAAGTCCATTTTTTACATACAATAGACTCAAATGGCCCAATACTATCTTCCCAAAAACACCAAGTGCGATCATTCACTTTTTCAAAATTCGCATCTATTACCAATATCTTTTTTCTACATAATTCAGGGTCATTCAATAGATGGTATAACAAAGAATAGCCGGCGCAACCAGCACCGGCTATTATATAATCATATTTCTTTTCTGTTTGCAATCGCTATCCGTTATTTTGAATCATTTCGTCACGTCTAACTTTATCCCAGTATTTTTTGGCCACTATCAACATACCAAAGCTCTCACCATCTTCTTTACCCATATGCTTATGGTGCATTTTATGCGCCCAACGTATTGCTTTGATATATCTATTGTTAGATTTTGTAAACCATTTGATTCTTTGATGAATAATCACTTCATGCACAATAAAATAAGCAAATCCATACATAGCAACACCAGTTCCAATGCCCGACAACCAAGGCATTGCATGAAATGTACCATAAAATATACATGCCATACTTGGTATAGCAAAAATTAAAAAGAAGGCATCATTCTTTTCAAAAAAATGTCCGGTAGGTTGATGATGGTCTTCGTGTAGGTACCATAGAAAACCATGCATTATGTATCTATGTGTTAACCACGTAACACCTTCCATCACCACAAAAGTCAATAACATCGAAATTATGAAAATCATAAAAAATGGTTTAATAATGTAAAGTTACTACAACAAATTTAAGCTCGTTCTAATTTTTGCATTGAATAAAATAAACAATTTACCATAGTCTGGAATCCTAATTCTAGAACTTAGTAAAGCGCCATGTTTAGTTCTTTTTATTTTTTTAAATAAAGAATAATAATATTTGAAAGCTACATATACTCCAAAGCGACATTGGATTGGCAATGCCTTAATCCCAGATAAAGCTGCATCAAAATCACTTTGTATATCTGCTTCAATTTCCTGCTTGTCATTCATTGTAAAATTGCTAAAATCACAGTTGGGAAAATACATCCGCTCCATCCCCACAAAATCCGCTTTAATGTCTCTCAGGAAATTCACTTTCTGAAAAGCTGCCCCTAGTCTTTGCGCAGACGGCATTAATGCTTCATATTGTGCCTCATTACCATTACAAAATATTTTCAAGCACATCAATCCAACTACTTCTGCACTTCCAAAAATATATTGATCATAACTCTCCTGATTATGGTACTGCTGGCAAAGATCCATTTCCATACTATATAAAAAAGCATCTAATAAAGATCGATCAATTTTGAATTGATTATACGTCAATTGAAAACGATGCAGAATGGGGTTTAAACTAATCCCTTTATCTAGGGCTTCATAAGTATCTGCTTTAAATTTGGAGAGTAAATACGCTTTATCATAATCATGAAATGTATCAACAATTTCGTCTGCAAAACGAACAAACCCATAAATATCATAAATAGGTTGACGTAGCGATTTGTCCAATAAACCAATAGCAGAAGAAAAACTGGAGCTATACAACAAAGTAGTGTATTTACTACTCTGTGCTGTTACCTCGTTGTATAATTGCAATGAAGACATATTTTATAATACTTTGAGTTTTTGATCAACCAATTTAGCGACCACTTCCCCACTAATTAAACTTGGTGGCACACCTGGACCTGGCACAGTTAGTTGTCCAGTGTAATATAAATTATTTACTTTTTTACTTTTGCAACTTGGCTTTAAATTTGCTGTTTGTAATAAGGTGTTGGCTAAACCGTATGCATTACCCCTAAAAGAGTGGTAATCTTCTTTGAATTCCTTAACTGCAAATGAACGCTTATACACAATCGAATTCCGGATAGACTGCCCTGTACGTTCTTCAAAACGTTTGATGATCATTTCGAAATATTGATCTCTAATTTCCTCAGTATCCCCTTTTAAACCAGCAGCAATCGGTATTAATAAAAATATATTTTCACAACCTTCTGGCGCTACAGTTGGATCTGTCACAGAGGGCACACTTGCATAAAACAAGGGGCGTGTTGGCCATTTAGGATCAGTATAGATTTCTTGACCATGTAAACCAAAATCGGTGTCAAAGAAAAGTTGATGATGTTGTACACCTTCTAATTTTTTATTCAAACCTATGTAATATAGTAATGAGCTAGGTGCCATCACCCTTGTATCCCAATAACTTTTTGAATAAGATTGATAAGCTGGAGCTAATAATTCAGTTTCAATATGGTGATAATCACCAGCACCAATTAACATATCCATGGTATATTGCTGTTTTTCACCAGTAGCTTTTTTGATAGTGTGCACGGCAACAGCAGTGCCTGCTTGTACTTCAATCGAAGTCACTTCTTCTCCTAATTTAAATTGAACCCCTAATGAAGTAGCTAAATCATACATTGCTTGCACGATACTGTACATGCCAAATTCAGGATACCAGGTTCCACCCTTGATATCGGCATAATTCATTAAACTATATAATGCTGGTGTCTTTTCTGGTAAAGCCCCTAAAAATAATACAGGAAACTCCATTAAAGATTGTATCGACGGATGTTTAAAAAACTTAGACACATGTTTTTTCATCGATCGAAAAACATCCAACTTAAATACCCCTTTTATTAAATCCAAGTCCAAAAACTCTGTTAATGACAAGCCTGGATTATGCACTAATTTTCCAACCCCAATATCATATTTGTATTTAGCCTCAGCCATGAAAGCATCTAAAGCTTTAGCTGCACCAGGTTCAACTGATTCTAATAAGGCTTGTAATTCTTTGTAATTAGCAGGAATATCCCACGCATCTTTTTCAAAATAAACCCTGTAAGATGGGTCTAATCTTTTTAAGGAATAATAATCACTAACTTTTTTTCCAAATGCCCTGAAATAATTTTCAAAAATATCTGGCATCCAATACCAGCTAGGTCCCATGTCAAATGTAAATCCTTCCGCTTTATACTTTCTTGCCCTACCACCTGGCAAATCATGCTTTTCAATTATCGTTACATTCCATCCTTTTTGTGCCAAGAAACTTGCCGCTGATAATCCAGCAAAACCAGCCCCTATAACAATCACTTTTTTTGTTGTCGATGACATGAAATTAATAACGTTGAATCTTTTGTTTTAAAATTTTTCGAGCAAAGTGAATTCTACTTTTGATTGTACCAAGAGGTTCGTTTAATGCATCCGCAATTTCATTATACTTGTAGCCTTCTACATATAAATTAAATGGCGTCCTAAACAACTCAGGCAAATCGTGGATGAATTGATTTACTTCCTTCAAATTTAAGTTAGTTATTCCATCATTCACCACCTTGTTAAAAGTTTGATCAATTAAAAAATCATTTGGGCTATGATCCAATACAGTTGATTGCTTTGCTTTACGACGGTAATCATTTATAAAAATATTACGCATGATAGTGTACAACCAAGCTTTAATATTGGTGCCTACATTGTATTTGTCTTTATTGGAAATCGCTCTATACAAAGTATCTTGATATAAGTCTTTAGCAGACTCGTGGTCCTTAGTAAGATTGATAGCAAAGGGCCTTAAAAATTCCGCATTTTCGGAAAGTAATAGACTAAATTCTGCGTTTGACATACTATTTTGTTTAACGTTTGAATAGTAAAGTTAAACATAAAAATATGATATTACCTCATTTTTGTTTAATATTTTTTACAAAATATTAAACAAATTAATTAGAACCTATAATAAATATAAAATGCTGACTACAAGCTAGTTATGAAACTATTTGATGTCAGCAATAAGATTTAAAGATTGAATTGGGAGTCCCTTATGACTATTTTGAAGGTTAAATTTCTTGTAAAAAGCTGATTGTTTCAGCTAAGCTTCGTTTCAAATGAATATTATTTGCGATTTTACCTTTATACTCTTGGATTAACTGACCAGATAAAATGATTGGAATTGTAGGATTGATTGTGGCCAAGTTAGTGAAGAATTTATCCAACTTAAAATTTCTTGCAGGAGAAGTGATATGACAATACAAATAGTCAATCTTTTTTACCTCAGTTAGGTATTTTAAATCCACCATAGGCACATTGGCACCAAGGTAATCTACATATACCCCTTTTTGCTTTAATAAAAAATGTACATATAATAAGCCAAGCTCATGGTATTCACCCTCTGGCATAAACAATACAATACGTTTACCATAATTCAACAATGGGGTTAATTTTTCTATACCCAGGATGATCTTTTGACGAATTATATTGGTTGCAAGATGTTCTTGCGCAGGGTTAATATGATTGGTTACCCAAAGTATACCTACACGCTCTAAATAGGGGAAAATAATTTCATTGATAGTCTTCTCAATTCCCTTTTGCCCAATGTATAAATCTAATTGTCTTTCAAATGCCACCATATTCAAACCCACCATCTCTTTAATTAAGGCATTCACAACACGCTCTTTCTGAGCATCAAGTTGATTCAATGCCATAATCTTTTCTTCCATCTGCTCCGCTGACATTTTATCAATATGAGATATCTTAAACCCATACTTATTGAGCAAGGAAACGTTGAGAATTACTTTCAACTCGTCAGCAGAATAAGACCTGATATTAGTTTCTGTTCTTTGTGGTTGCAAGAAATTATAGCGTTGTTCCCATATTCTTATGGTATGCGCTTTAATTCCAGAAATTTTCTCTAAATCTTTAATAGTATAAGATGACATACTACAAAAACAAAGAAATGTTGGAAAAGTTCATTTTTATGAAAAAAACTACTTTTTCAATCCACGTAAATATTCGCCATACCCACTTTTGGCATATTTATCTGCTAACACCATTAATTGTGCCTTATCTATAAAGCTCATTCTGTAAGCTACTTCTTCAATACATCCTATTTTCTGACTTTGACGCTTCTCAATCACCCTAACAAACTCACAAGCATCTGCTAATGATTCAAAAGTGCCTGTATCTAACCAAGCCGTACCTCTATTCATAATGCCTACTTGCAATTGCTTACGTTCTAAATATACTTTATTGACGTCGGTGATTTCATATTCCCCTCTTGGAGACGGGGGAATGTTTTTTGCGATTTCAACTACTTGATTATCATAAAAATACAATCCTGGTACGGCGTAATTAGATTTAGGCGCCTTAGGTTTTTCTTCTAATGACAGCGCATTGTTATTGGCATCAAACTCCACCACACCATAACGCTCTGGATCATTTACCTCATAAGCAAATACGGCAGCGCCTTCAACATCATTGAAAGATTGAACTAGTTTACTGAAACCTGCACCATAAAAAATATTATCACCCAATACCAAGGACACTTTATCCTTGCCAATAAAATCTGCTCCAATCACAAATGCTTGCGCTAATCCGTTGGGCACTGCTTGCACGGCATAACTAAATTTGCATCCTATTTCTGAACCATCCCCTAACAATCTTTTAAACTGATCATTGTCTTCTGGTGTGGTGATGATCAAAACTTCTTTAATACCAGCCAACATCAACACGGATAATGGATAATAAATCATCGGCTTATCATAGATTGGCATTAACTGCTTACTAATTCCCTTGGTAATAGGATACAACCTTGTCCCTGATCCACCTGCTAATATGATTCCCTTCATGATTTTTAATTTTTATATTAAAGGCTAGCCGCATATTCAGCGAAGCTCCCTAATGTTTTGTCTTTATCTGATAAATGGATTTCATTAATAGGTAATTTCCAATCAATGTTTAAATCTTTGTCGTTGTACATGATGCCCACTTCATTGCCTGGCTGATAAAATTTATCTACTTTATAAAAGAAAGTTGCATGCTCACTTAATACTACAAATCCATGTGCAAATCCGGCTGGTACAAAAAATTGTTTATGGTTATCAGCCGTTAATTCAATTGCATAATGTTGTCCAAAACTAGGAGAGTCTTTTCTTAAATCCACTGCGATATCTAAGACTGCTCCTTCTAATACTCGCACCAGCTTTGCTTGTGCTGCATCGCCTTTTTGCATGTGCAAGCCTCTTAGCACGCCTCTGGTTGATCTAGATTGATTGTCTTGCACAAACTCAATTTCCAATCCTGTGGCTGCTTTAAAGTCTTTGCTATTATAGGTTTCAATGAAATAACCACGTGCATCGCCGTGCACTTTTTCGTGGATAATAAAACAGTCTTTTAGTGGCGTATGCTCTATTCTCATTATCTGCTCGTGTACATTTCGTTATAGTATTGTTGATACGCGCCACTTGTCACATTGGTCAACCAGTCCTCGTTATTCAGGTACCAATCGATTGTTTCTGCCAAGCCTTGTTCAAAAGTCACAGATGGAGACCAGCCTAATTCTTTATTCAACTTTGTTGCATCAATCGCATATCGACGGTCATGACCTGGACGATCTTTCACATAAGTAATCAAAGTTTCGCTCTCTCCTTTTGCTCTTCCTAATTTCTCATCCATCTGTGCACACAATAATTTTACTAAATCAATATTGGTCCATTCATTGAATCCACCAATATTATAAGTGTCTGCGCGCTTGCCTTGGTGGAAGACCAAATCAATCGCACGTGCATGGTCTTTCACAAATAACCAATCACGTGTGTATAAGCCGTCTCCATAGACAGGCAATGGTTTTTTAGTGATGATATTATGAATGAACAATGGAATTAATTTCT
>CAZBJP010000067.1:0-8870 GCA_964492205.1 uncultured Sediminibacterium sp. | reverse complement strand
TAAGCGATTTTGCTTAGAATCTTTTTTCTTTAATACGAGCACTCTTACCACTTCTGTCACGTAAGTAATACAATTTAGCACGACGTACTTTACCTGATTTATTTAAAACAATACCATCAATGTTTGGAGATAAGAATGGGAACAAACGCTCCACACCCACCCCGTCTGAGATTTTACGAACGGTAAAAGTAGCTGTTGCTCCAGATCCTTGGGTTTTAATAGGGTTACCCATGCTATTCTCCAAATTATTTGACCCAAATATTAAAATCAGTGTTTTTTATGCCATTCTACCTATCTCGCAATGTTTACAGCTCGTTTTTCACGGATTACTGTGACTTTGATTTGACCAGGATAGGTCATTTCGGTCTGTATTTTTTGTGCAATCTCAAAGCTTAATTGATCAGAGGATTGGTCAGTCACTTTTTCTGCTTCAACAATTACCCTTAATTCACGTCCTGCTTGGATAGCATAAGCCTTCTCAACACCTTGATAACCAAGTGCTAAGTTCTCCAAATCCTTAATACGCTGGATATATTGTTGCATAATCTCACGTCTAGCACCTGGTCTTGCACCGCTGATGGCGTCACAAGCCTGAATAATCGGAGAAATTACATATTGCATTTCCATTTCGTCGTGGTGCGCACCAATAGCATTCACTACAGCTGGGTTTTCGCCGTATTTCTCAGCTAATTTAGCCCCTAATAAGGCATGGCTTAATTCAGTTTCCTCATCTGGCACCTTACCAATATCGTGCAATAAACCTGCACGCTTAGCTAATTTAGGGTTTAAGCCTAGTTCAGCCGCCATAATACCACATAAATTAGCCGTCTCACGCGAGTGCATTAATAAGTTTTGTCCATAGGAAGAACGGAAACGCATCTTTCCGATAATACGAATCAGCTCCTTATGTAAACCATGGATGCCTAGTTCAATGACGGTACGCTCTCCAATTTCTGCTATTTGCTCTTCTAATTGACGACGAGTTTTCTCCACCACTTCCTCGATACGTGCTGGGTGTATACGACCATCTGCTACCAATCTTTGTAAACTTAAACGAGCAATCTCTCTTCTTAACGGATCAAATGAAGAAAGTAGAATGGCTTCTGGCGTATCATCTACAATTAAGTCTACCCCAGTAGCCGCTTCAATGGCACGGATGTTACGACCTTCTCTACCAATGATCTGTCCTTTCATTTCATCAGATTCCAAGTTGAATACAGTAACTGTATTCTCAATAGCTACTTCCGCTGCTGTTCTTTGGATAGATTGAATGATAATTTTTCTAGCTTCTTTATTTGCTTTCTGCTTTGCGTCTTCTATGATATCTTGTTGTAAAGACAGCGCTTGAGACTGGGCCTCATTCTTTAAACTTTCGATCAATTGTTGCTTTGCGTCTTCTGCAGTTAAATTAGCGATTTTTTCAAGACGTCGAATATGTTCCTCTTGATGCTTTTCTAATTCATTACGCTTGATATTTACTAAATCAATTTCTCGATTTAATTTTTCCTTAATTGCTTCGTTGTCTTTAAGTTGTTTTTCTAAAACAACCGACTTTTGGTTAATATTTAATTCGTGTTGCTTGATTCTATTTTCTGCTTCACCGATTTTTTTGTTCTTCTCAAGTAGCTCGCGATCATGATCCGCTTTTAATTGAACAAAACGTTCTTTAGCCTCTAATTGCTTCTCTTTTTTGATGGTTTCGGCTCTTAATTCTGCTTCTTTCAAAATGCTAGCTGCTTGATTTTCTGCATCTTCTATTTGCTTTTTGGTGTTCTTGGCGAAAGCAAAACGCCCTATGAGCAAGCCTCCTATTCCGGCACTTGCTCCGATGATCATCAATAATATTGTTTGGTCCATTGTTTAATCTTGTTGTGTTTAATAAAATCACCCTGCTTCTCCACTAAGGTTCGGCAACGAAGATAAACAATTAATGTAAAGATTGGGCCGAATAGAGCCAATAATGTGTTATAAGTTGGTATTTACGAGCACTTTATCAATGGCTGTAGACATACTGTCAATTTGGGCCTGTATAGACTCCATTTCGTAAAGCTTTTGGCCATTTTGTTGCTGTTCTGTGGTAAACCAAAGCAGTACCATGGAAATATAATCCTGCGTATCACTACCTGCATAGATACTCTTGAACTCAATCATTTTCTGGTTGATTAAAGCTGCCGTTTTACGAACTGCTTCCTCGTCCTTTGGGCTAATTTTGACCCTATAGTTCCTGTCTGCAATTAATATATTTACAGGAATCATGTTTTCTGGTGTATCTATAAGGTTATCTGACATGGTTAAGGATTCAAGTTTTGAATACAGCTATCAATTTCTTTGATATAATGGTCAATTTTTTTGTTCAAAGCTGCTTTTTCAGCAGGATCCATTTGTTGAGTTGGACGCATTTGTGCTGCAGTCAGGGCAGCTTGTTCTTGCTTTAAGTCTTTTTCAAGCTGATCAATGATCTGTTGTTTCACTTCCAAAGTGCCTTTTAGATGCTGGTTTTCTTTCTCCAAAGCAATATGGCGCTTTAGCAAAGCTTGCAGTTTTTCTTGGAGGCCCAATAAAGTGGTCTGTAGATCAGACATGGAACTTTGTTTATGACTTGAAAGTAATTATTTTCTTATTTCTGCTTGAATATTTTTTTCAAATGCTGAAATTAATTTTTTCATCATCCCATCAATTTCTGTATCAGTAAGTGTGGAAGATCCCGCATTAAAAACAAAATTAATCGCAACTGATTTTTTATTTATGCCCAATTTTTCACTCTCAAAAATATCAAAAACACGGATCTCTTTTAACGCCTCTAACTGAACAGTTTTGATTGCTTGCTCAATAGCTACATATTGTACAGACTGGTCAATCACCAAGGCTAAATCTCGCTCCACAGAGGGAAATTTAGACACTTCTTGATATTTAACTGCATCAGCTTGATAGGCATTTAATAAAGTGGCTAGGTCGAAGTTCAAATACAAAACAGGTTGCTTGATATCAAATTGTGCCAGTTTTTTTGCACCTACTAGCTCAATGGTACCCAATAGCATTTTGCCAGCAATCACTTCGAACTGTCCATTACCAGTTGGGTTCCAATTTATTTTTTTTAACCCTAACAATTCACATAAGGCCAACGCCAATCCCTTAAGTACAAAAAAGTCTTGATTTATAGCTTTTGTTCTCCAACTATCTTGCACTTGTTTGCCTGAAAGATAAATGGCTAAAATTTCTTGTTCTTGATATTTTCCAGCTGCCGTCTTAGCATATACTTTACCCATTTCAAAGAAAGTAATGGACTCATTTTTTCTATTGTTATTATAGGCAATCGTTTCCAGTCCTGTTTCCAACATGGTTGGACGCATGACATCTAAATCAGCACTTAAGCTATTCAACATTTTAACTGTTGTTTCCAATTGCGCTTCAGCATAATACTTACTATTTGTAATTGAATTTGTAAGAATTTCTGTGAAGCCACGACCTACTAAATAATTAGCAATTTTATTTTTAAATTGTTCTTTTGCTTCTAATAAATCAATAGAAGGGCTAATAGTAATTGCAGTTGGGATCTCAATGTTATCTAATCCATCGATGCGCAATATTTCTTCAACTAAATCTGCTGCAACACTGATATCAGGCTTGTTATAAGGTACGGCCACTTGAATGCCTACTGCGTCTTGATGTAAAATATCAAAACCTAAACTTGATAAAATTGCCACTGCTTTATCAGCTGCATAATGCTTGCCGCTCAATTTTTTTAAGTAAGCAAAAGTCATAGATACTTTTACTTTTTCTGCTGGCATAGGATACACATCCACCACTTTACTGCAATTACCTCCTGCCATTTCTTGAATCATGGCCGCCGCTTTCTCTAATACTTTAACTGTATTAGCAATATCTACTCCTTTTTCAAAACGGGTAGCTGCATCCGTTCTTAAACCATGATGTACAGAGGTTTTACGAATATGTACATTTTCAAACCAAGCACTTTCTAAGAAAATAGACGTCGTAGTTGCACGCACTCCGCTATGCAGTCCACCAAAAACACCTGCTATACATAAAGGCTTTTCGTTATCACAGATCATTAAATCTTGTGCAGTTAATTTTCTTTCTTTTTCATCTAATGTGACAAACAAACTGTCCTGAGGACATTTCTTAATCACCACTTTTTTTCCTTGAATCTTTTGTGCATCAAATGCATGCAAAGGCTGACCCGTTTCATGCAAAATGAAATTAGTAATATCTACAATATTGTTGATAGAACGCGAACCAATGGCTTGTAATTTGTTTTTCAACCAGACTGGCGATGGACCCACTTTGATGCCTTCAATTAAAATGCCACTATACCTTGCACAGGCTTCGGGATTTTCAATGACCACATCAAATGGTGACAATGTAGCATCCAGAACTGGCGTTTGTTTAAAGGGGCTTATTGGTTCAGTTTTTTTGCTATGATAAGTCAAATAAGCACAAACATCTTTGGCCACACCATAATGACTCATCGCATCCATTCTGTTTGGTGTCAGGCCAATCTCATAAATCCAATCTTGGTAATAATCATACAATTCGGCCACTGGTTTGCCTACAGGCAACGCTGCATCCAATACCATAATTCCGGCATGGTCATCACTTAATCCAATTTCATCTTCTGCACAAATCATCCCCTCACTTTCTTCCCCTCTTATTCTGGCTAATTTCATGGTTATTGGCGCTCCGCCTTTTGGATAAATGGTTGTACCCACTTGGGCCACTACCACTTTTTGACCAACAGCTACGTTGGATGCACCACAAACAATATTCAGTGGACGTTCCGTGCCTACAGCTACTTTAGTCAATTTTAATTTGTCAGCATTGGGATGTGGCATAGTTTCAAGCACTTCTCCAACTACTAAACCTTGAAGTCCGCCTTTGAAATTTTCATACATTTCTAAGGACTCTACTTCTAACCCTATAGAAGTCAATATAGTAGATAATTCTTCTTTAGGAATGGGTGCTGGTAAATACTCGCACAGCCAGCGATAACTAATGGTCATGATGCTACTTTAAGGTATAGCTTCAAAAATACTATTTTCTACTTAAATAGACCTTATTTTCTAGCAAATGCCCCTTAATTAGCTACTTCGAAAAGAGTCAAAATATCTTTTAAGCAACAACAAGTGTATAACCAATAATTAGTCCTGCATAACCAGTGAATAACTTTAATTTTGTTGTGCAAATCCTATTGAATGAGGTTGTGGATAAGCCAATTGGATAATTAAATTTCGGGATGCCGAATTTTGAAAGGATTTTCGCAGTAAGAAAAGCAATAATTATATGGCCCTCCCAAACCTCAATACTAGGTCAACAACGAGAAAGAAAACAAGCGCTGTGGATGTAAGCGCTATGATGTATGGGAAAATACCACCTCAAGCTAGAGAATTAGAAGAAGCCATACTTGGTGGAATTCTATTGGAGAAAAGCGCCTTTGATACAGTCACGGAAATTTTGAAGCCGGAATGTTTTTATGTAGAAGCTCATCAAATGATTTTTCAATCAATGCAGAGCCTACAACAAAAGAACATGCCGATAGATATGTTGACGGTGGTAGAAGAATTAAAAATGCGTGAGTACCTGGATCAAGTAGGTGGCGCTTATTATATTTCCAAGTTAACCAATGTAGTTGTATCTACGGCCAATATTGAGGCGCATTCTAAGATTGTTCTACAAAAATTTATCCAAAGAGAGTTAATTAGAATCAGCGGCGAAATCATCACTAATTCTTACGAAGACAGTACAGATGTATTTGATTTGTTGGACGAGAGTGAAACCAAGATGTTTAACATCACCAATAACTACCTTAAAAAAAACTTTGTAGACATTGGCAATGCATTGGCAGAATCCATTACACGTATCGACGAATTAAGAACTAAGAAAGATGAGATCTCCGGTGTACCTAGTGGATTTGCCTCTCTTGATAGAATCACTTTTGGATGGCAACCAACAGATTTAATCATTTTGGCGGCTCGTCCTTCTGTGGGTAAAACTGCGTTTGCATTGAACCTTGCGCGTAATGCAGCATTACATCCTACCAAACCACAGGGTGTTGGCTTCTTTAGTTTGGAAATGAGTGCGTCACAGTTAGTACAACGTATTTTGAGCGCGGAGAGTGAAATTAAAATGGAGAAAATTTCCAGAGGTAAATTAGAGGACTATGAATACCAACAGTTACATACTAAGGGTATTAATAAACTTGAATCAGCCCCTATTTATATTGACGATACTGCTGCGTTAAATATTTTCGAGTTCAGGGCGAAAGCCAGAAGATTAGTAAATAAACATGATGTAAAAATTATCATCATTGACTACTTGCAATTAATGAGTGGTTCAGGTGACAGAAATTCCAATAGAGAGCAAGAGATTAGTAATATCTCACGAAGTTTAAAAGCTTTAGCTAAAGAATTGAACGTGCCTATTATCGCATTATCACAGTTGAGTCGTGCGGTAGAAACAAGAAAAGAAAGCAAGATGCCTCAATTGAGTGACTTACGTGAATCGGGTGCTATTGAGCAGGATGCGGATATGGTCATGTTTATTTACCGACCAGAATATTACGAAGTAATGAGCAACGAGATGGGCGAAAGCACCATGGGTGAAACACATATTAGGATTGCAAAACACAGAAATGGTTCTTTAGATTTAGTGAAATTGAGGGCTAGATTGGATGTACAAAAATTTGAAGAATGGGATGGAGATAGTGGCATACCAGGACTAGGTAGTAATTACAAACCACTTTCTACCAATTTAGGTGGTACCGATGCGCAAGATGGTGGAAGGTTCTTTATTCAAGGAAGTAAAATGAATGGCGGCGAATTTGATGATGGTCTAATCGACGAACAACCATTCTAAATAGTTATTATGCCTGTTCCTTATTTTTACGAACCAATAGTTGCCGCCGGCATTACTCAGTATACACTTAGTGAGGCTTCAAGCAAACATTGTATTCAAGTATTAAGAATGAGCGAAGGTGATCGAATTGATTTAACCAACGGACAAGGCGGTTTATTTCATGCCACTATCCAAGTAGCACACAAAAAAAATGCGATTGTTCAAATCAATGATACATTGCAAAATTCAGTTCCAAAACAACAATTGCATATAGGTATTTCTTTATTAAAAAACGCAGTAAGGTTAGAATGGCTTTTTGAAAAAGCAACCGAAATGGGCGTAACAGCAATTACACCTTTGATTTGCGAAAGAACTGTTCACGAACGTTTTAAAACAGAAAGGATGGAACAGATTATTCAGTCTGCTATGATTCAAAGTCAACAAACCTGGCTGCCCAAATTAGCAGCACCAACCGCTTACTCACATTTTATTGAACAAAAAACTGCTACTCAAAAACTCATTGCACATTGTGAGCCAACAGAAAAAAAATCAATTAAAGCTATACGCCCTTCTAACGACTTGATTTTGCTGATTGGCCCAGAAGGTGATTTTTCTCCGTCAGAAATCGAAGCGGCAATCATCAAGCAATTTGAACCTATCGACCTTGGCCCCACACGGCTAAGAACAGAGACCGCAGGTATTTTTGCCTTAAGTATCTTAAAAAATTTCTAATTTGCAGGCATGAAAGTGCTTGAAGTAAATACGCCCAAATTAGATAAAGCTTTTGTTGCGATCAATGCCTTTGTCAACAAGGATAATCCGAATTATATTAGACCCTTAGACAACGAGGTACTCGCTACTTTTGATCCAACAAAGAATAAATTATTTAAAGACGGCGCCGCAAAAAGATGGATCGTGCAAGATGCAACAGGAAATACCATTGGCCGTATAGCAGCATTTCATTACACTAAATATAAAAACAAAGGCACGGATTATGCGACTGGCTGTGTAGGTTATTTTGACGCAATCAATAATCAAGCAGTTGCCAATTTATTATTTGATACTGCAAAAGCCTGGCTTCAATCAGAGGGGATGGAAGCGATGGACGGCCCTGTTAATTTTGGCGACCGGGATAAATGGTGGGGCTTAATGGTTGAGGGTTATGATAGAGAACCCATGTACGGCATGTCTTTTAATCCACCCTATTATGAAACCTTATTCGCCAATTATGGTTTTGAAAATTTTTACAACCAATATTATTACCGACTTTTAATTTCAACTGGTTTACCCGAAAGATTCAAGGAGCGCTATGAAAAATTCAAATCAAAACCAGATTATAGTGCCAAGCATTTAGATAAAAAACAACTGGACAAATTTGCACATGATTTTGTTCAAATATACAATGCTGCATGGGCCCAACATGGCGAAGCAAAAGCCATCACACATGAACAAATCATGAAATTGTTTAATACCCTTAAGCCTGTCATGGACGAACGAGTGATTTGGTTTGCATACTACAAAGAAGATCCAATTGCGATGTTTATTAATATCCCAGATGTGAACCAATACTTTAAGTATTTTGATGGACAACTAGGTTGGAAACAAAAAATCCATTTGTTGTGGATGAAGTTCAGGAAACAAAATACTAGGTTAACAGGATTGGCTTTTGGTGTAGTTCCAAAATTTCAATCTTTAGGTATAGATAGTTACTTAATCTATTCTAGTTCCTTAATGATTAATAAAATAAATATTTACGAAGAGTATGAAATGGGATGGGCTGCAGATTGGAATCCCAAAATGGTCAATATTTATAAAAGCCTTGGTGCCAATCCAAGCAGGCGTATGGTCACCTGGAGGCATATTTTTGACGCCGAAAAACACCCATTTGAGCGCCACCCATTGATGGAATATAAGCCTACAAGTCAAGGTAGTTAAGGATTATAGAATTAGGGGATAAGATTTACGCTCTAGCTCAGAAAATTACCTTTTGATGCAGTATATTGCAGCTCAAGTATGGAGAA
>CAZBJP010000066.1:3636-9039 GCA_964492205.1 uncultured Sediminibacterium sp. | reverse complement strand
TTTTTTGTGGACTGCTTGAAAAGCTAAGTCCACAAAAAATTAGTCTCTAATGATTTTAATAAAAAATAGGTCGCAATTTTTGCGACCTATTTTTTATTAAAACGCGAGAAATAGTTCTAGCAATATTAATTCTCAACTGATTATTTTATGCACTAAATTTTCTTTTCTAGAAAGTCAATTTAAAATAAAGCAACATCAAACTCAAAGTCAATACAATGGTATTAGCTACAAGTACTGGTTTGCTTTTAATTAAATAGGCATAGGTTAACCAAACGATACAACTAAAATTGACAATTAGTATCATTAATAGACTCAAACTTTCAACATTTTTTGTTTGCCAAGTAAGGTATACCTGTGGAATAAAAGTGATACAACTCAAGAGAGAGCCGAGGTATCCTATCGCTTCTACTAATCTGGGGTTGATTTGTTTGTCGCTCATTATTTATGCTGGTTAATACCGCCTTGTTAAAGTATGAAACTATCCTTCTGTGATACCTGCTTTTTGCATTACTAAGTCGCTTACGCCTGTGGTAGAATAACCGCCGTCATGGAATAAGTTTTGCATGGTCACCATCTTAGTTAGATCAGAGAACAATGTGATACAATAGTTCGCACAATCTTCTGCTGTTGCATTCCCTAGTGGTGCAATCGCATCTGCATAATCATAGAAATCTCCAAAACCTTTAATTCCTGTTCCTGCAGTTGTTTTAGTAGGAGACTGAGATACAGTATTTACACGTACTTTTTTCTTTAAACCATAATGGTAGCCAAAGCTACGCGCAATAGATTCAAGTAAAGCTTTAATATCTGCCATATCTGTATAAAACGGATAAGTTCTTTGTGCAGCAGCATAGGTTAAAGCCACTACGCTAGCATGATCATTTAAAGCATCCATATTATAAGCAACACTTAACATTTTGTGTAAAGACATAGCAGATACGTCTACCCCTTTTGCATAGTAGTCGTAGTTCAAAGATGGGTAAGGGATATTTTTTCTGATATTGACACTCATGCCAATAGAATGTAAAACGAAGTCGATTTTACCACCTAAAATTTCTTGAGACTGTGTAAACAAATTAGTTAATTCTTCTACATTGGTTGCGTCTGCAGGAACAATTTTAGAATTGGTTTTTTCTGCTAATGCATTGATCTCACCCATACGCATTGCGATAGGCGCATTGGTTAATACAAATGTAGCACCTTCAGCATGTGCTTGTTCAGCAACTTTCCATGCAATTGAATTACTATCTAAAGCGCCAGTAATGATTCCTCTTTTACCTTTTAATAAATTGTATGCCATCGTTATGGGTTTATTTAATTCTTGTAAAAATAATTATAATATCCAATAAAATGGCCATTCAGACGGCATAATATCCATTAGGAAATTAATTCTTGTGCATGTTCCATGGCGGCTTTGGTGGGCGGGTCGCCACCAATCATACGAGCAATATGGATCACGCGCTCGTCTGCTTTAAGGGTACGTAAATGAGTATGGGTGGTATTGCCTTCTTGCACTTTGTACACATATAAATGGGTCTGACCTTTAGCAGCAATTTGAGGCTGATGGGTGATACAAAGCACCTGACGTGCTTGGCCTAGTTCTTGTAATAGAAGTCCCACTTGTTTAGCAGGCTCACCTGAAATACCAGCATCAATTTCATCAAAAATCATGGTGGGTAAATCAATTGATTTGCCAACTAAGGATTTAATACATAACATCAATCGACTTAATTCACCACCACTTGCCACTTTTTTTATAGGCTCAAATTTTTGGGTATTGTTTGCATCAAAAAGGAAATCAATTTTATCGATCCCGAATTGATTAAATGTGGTCTGATCTATTTGTACTTTTAATTGTGCGTTCGGCATACCCACTTGGTGCAATAAATGGTTCACTTGTTTTGTGAAAGGAGTAGCTTGTTTTTTACGTTTATCGCTTAAGTCAGCAGCAAGTTCTGTCAATGCTTTTTCTGCAGTCGCCACTTTTTTAGTATACGTTTCAATGGATTCATCAATATGCAAAACTGCTTCAAGGTCTTTTGCAAGTTCTGATTGAATCTCTAATAGGGCAGCAGTGGATTGTACTTTATGTTTTTTCTGCAAATGATACCCCTGAGATAATCTTTCTTGAATGTTTGCAATTTTTACAGCATCAAAATCAATTTTATCTTGCCAAGAATTGAGCTCGCTAGTGATATCTGCTAATTCTATTTGGGTTGCTTTCAATCTTTCTAATAAAGGATCAAAACCATGCTGGTATTTAGCAATGCTTTCTAAGTTGTGTGCAATCTGTTTTATTTGTTGTACGATCGGTTGTTCTGATTCATCTAATGCATGAATGCTTTGCGCAAGCTGAGCTTTAATTTCAGCAGCATTTTCCATGAATTTTAAATCAATTTCTAATTGTTCTAATTCGTTCTCTTGTAAATCTAGTGTGGTGAGTTCCTCTAATAAATGAGATTTATAGGCAACAGTTTGGTCAAAATTTTCTTTTTGTTCAATTAGCTCGCTCAAATGTTTTGTATCTGCCTTCCATTGAAAAAAACTGCTTTGGTAAGCTACAAGGTCTTTATGGAGGTTTGCCAAAGCATCTAACACCGTTCTTTGAAATTCTATATCACCCAATGTAAGGGTATCAAATTGTTGATGCAGGTCAACTAGTTGAGAAGTAAGTTGCCTCAACTCTGCTAAATTAATAGGGGTATCATTGATAAAGGCCCTGGATTTTCCTTGTGCGTTTATTTCTCTTCTGATTATTAACTCGTCCGCAAGATCTAAATCATTTGCTTCAAAAAAACTAGCAAATTGATCTTTGTTTGCTAATGTAAAAGTGCCTTCGATCACGCATTTTTTATTGGGATTTCGGCAAACAGAACTATCTGCGCGATCTCCCAAGATCAATCCCAATGCGCCCATAATAATACTTTTACCCGCACCTGTTTCGCCTGTAATCACAGAGAGATGGTTGGATAGATTAATCTTTAATTCGTCGATTAAAATATAGTTCTGTATGTCTAAATGTGTCAACATGAATCACTGCAATATACGCCCAATTTTATTTCCTCAAACAACGCTGAATACCTGTTTTTGCTTTTTGATCTAATGAATTTTTAAAAGCGTGGTTTTTCATTTCTATGCAGGTGTTAAAAAAGGAGATAGCCAATGGATAATTGTTTCTTTGTTCATAAATTAAACCGATTTGAAGTGCTGCTCTAGCTGCAAAATATTCGGGTTGGTTAGCACCTTTTTCGATAGCAGATTTATAAAAATGAATGGCTTCATCAGGCTGTCCAGCTAAATCATAGATTCGACCAAGTCGATAGGCAAATTCCGTTTTGTCAGCGTCTTTGTCAAAATCTTTACTAGTCTTACCTGCCAATACAGCCAAAGCTTGATTTTGATAACCACCGTCACTTAACAATCTAGCCCTTAATAAAATGGGATGAGGCCAGGTTCCTTTTTTAGCATTTTGTAATGCCTGTTTGTCTGCATCAGTGATATCATTTCCTTTTGATAGCACATTTTTGCGATAGGTATTAGCTTTTGCTTGGTCTCCTTGTATGTAGGCAATCCAACTTAATTTTTCATAAGCGTCCTTCACATAAAATTGACCTTTAAAATTGCCAATAAAATTTTGGAATGCAGTCAAAGCTGCTTCTAATTTTAAGTCATTCAAATAAGCATAGCCTTTTTCAAGGTCCCAGAAAGGTAAATTCAAATAAGTTTTGGATGGATTAATACCAGAAGCAAGCTGTAAAGCTTTTTGAGATTGTTGGTTATTCAAATACAAATTGGTGGCCATGTATGCATGCAGGTGATTATTGGTATAATCGTAGTCTGTTTTTTCAATGAATTCAAATGCTTTTTTCTTGTTTCCTTCAAAGTTCATGATCAAATAGGGGTAGACAAAAAGCGCTTCATTTCGGCATTGGATAGATAGGGCATCATTGCTATTGATGTATTTTAAAACGAGTGCATTGCCTTCTGATATTTTGCCCGTCATGCCTAGTACATTTGCCATCCACTGATAACCCTTTGGGATGGTGCCTATGACGGTGGTCATTATACCCAAGTAGACATCGTTAGGAGTAAAGTAAGGGTAGGCTTTTTTGTTTTCTTTAAAAAGTAAGAAGGCTTTTCTAAAATCGAGGGCGGCTTCAAAATTTTTATTAAATCTTATGGCAACGAGTGATTTGTGAAGGTGCCCCAGTCCTATACTATACAAGCGATAAGGAGACTGTTTTGGCCCATCTTCTAGCAATTTGATCCTTTGTTCGAAAGAGGGGTAAGTACGTTCGTATTCGGCCCTATTTTCGTTTAAAAATAATTGGTAAAAATCTGCATAACTTTCAAGGAGCGGATAGATGAGGTTATCACTATTTGCTTTTTTATCCTGATTGATTAGGATCCTCGCTTCAGGTATTTTTAAACTAGTGATAGATTCATAAATCTTTTGGGTGCGTGGGGTCCAGGTATAATGGTATTGTCCAAAAGATTGAATTGAAAAAACAAGGATCAAAGCAAGCACAAAACATTTTCTCATACTGTAAAATTAAGAAAGGGTAGCTGATTGGCTACCCTTTCTAGGAATATTTTAAACTTAAATGTAATTAAGCGTCTTTACCAGCTAATTCGCCTTCTACTAAGATTCTACCACAGTTTTCGCAAACAATGATTTTCTTATGTAAACGGATCTCGCTTTGGCGTTGAGGAGGGATTGCGTTAAAACATCCACCACATGCATCACGCTCTACAGTCACCACAGCCAAGCCATTGCGGTAGGAGTTTCTGATACGGTCGTAGCTATACAATAAACGCTCGTCGATATGCGCTCTAGCTTCTTCGCTTTTAGCTCTTAATTCTTTTTCTTCAATTTCGGTATCTGCGATGATCTTTTCTAATTCACTTTTCTTGTGTGTCAAAACACCATCCTTTGTAGCAATCGTCTTTTTAGCAGCATCCAAAGTCTTGATCTTTTCAGCTAATTCTTCGTTTGCGTCACGGATATGTTTTTCAGAAAGTTTGATTTCCAAACCTTGCATTTCTAATTCTTTGTTGATCGCCTCGAACTCACGGTTATTTTTTACGTTCTCACTTTGCTTCTCGTATTTAGCAATCAATTCTTCGCTTTCTTTGATCGCCGCTTTTTTGCTCTCAATGAATTCGGTGATTCCGTTGATCTCTTCTTCGATTCTTGTTTGTCTGTTCATCAATCCTTGAACTTCATCTTCTAGGTCTTTTACTTCCATAGGTAACTCACCACGAAGAATTTCGATCTGGTCGATACTGCTATCAACGGTTTGAAGTTTGTAAAGATTAACTAATTTTTCTTCTACTGAAAAGTCTTTGACTGATGCCATATGAATGTTTTATTTTAAGTAGCTTATAGGTTGCGTTTTCACC
>CAZBJP010000066.1:0-3626 GCA_964492205.1 uncultured Sediminibacterium sp. | reverse complement strand
TTCGAGGACGGCAAAGGTAAGGAATTTACGCTTTAAATAGTCAACAATTAGTGCCGGAACAAATTGCTCACTTTCACCATGTCCAATATCCATTAATAGGAACTTTCCATCTGCTTCAAAAAAATCGTGGTATTTTAAGTCGCTTGTGATAAAACAATCAATATTTTGCTCCTTAATTTGATCTAATAAAAAACTTCCACTACCTCCACATAAAGCTATGTTAATCAATTTTTTATCAATTAATTTAGTATATTTTATTACATGTAAATTTAGCTTCTCTTTTACCCATTTGATAAATGCCTCAGGCTCGGTTTCAAGAGGTAGTTCACCTACTAAACCTGCTCCAACTGCTTGTCCATTACTGTCAAAAAGACCTGGAATTGGGGCTAAAATTTTTCTATTTTCAAGGTGTAGGCGGTCTGCTAGGCTGCTGTTTACCCCATGGATCACGTTATCTAAATTAGTGTGAATTGCATACAAAGCGATGTTATTTTGTATAGCTTTTAGTACCGTTCGGTTGACAAAATGGTCCCCACTAAATTGCTTAATCCCTTTGAAAATGATGGGGTGGTGACTCACAATTAGGTTGCATCCTTTTTGAATGGCTTCTTCAACAACATCTTCGGTACAGTCTAGGGAGCATAATACACCGGTACAAATTACCTCAGGATCACCTACAATTAAACCCGAATTGTCATAAGATTCTTGCAACTGAATAGGAGCCCAATCTTCAAGGCTGTCAATAATGGTTTTAATTTGCATCCACTAAATTAATTATTAATTGATATATTGAGCCAGTCATTCAACTATTTGTGGTATCAAATGTTATAATTCTACTATGCGTCAACCTGTTATTCTATTTTGGTTCCGAAGAGATTTAAGGTTTAAAGATAATACTGGGCTTTACCATGCGCTCAAGTTGGCTCAAAAAATGGAGCTAAAAGTGCTACCCATTTTTGTTTTTGACAAAGCTATATTAGATAAATTAGAAGATAAGGCGGATAGAAGAGTTGATTTTATCCATAGGACTATTACCGAATTACAGACAGAATTAATTGAAAAAGGAAAGACATTTTGGGTACATTATGGAACGCCCGCTACTGCATTTGAGGCGCTAAAAAAGCAATATCAAATTGCGGCAGTTTTTACAAATAAAGACTATGAACCCTATGGTATTCAAAGAGATACAAATATTATTTCAACTTTAGTTAAAGATAAAATTCCTTTTCATACCTATAAGGATCAAGTGATTTTTGAGCAAGCTGAAGTGACCAAAGAGGACGGCAAGCCATATACTGTATTCACGCCCTACTCAAGAAAATGGAAAGCAACTTGGGCAGCCCATCCCCCTAAAATGTTACCATCGGAAAAAGGGATGGCCTATTTTTTGGATAGTAAACCATTACCGATTCCGAGTTTAAAAGACATGGGATTTAAGCCAACTGATTTGGTAGTGCCTGCTAAAAAATGGAAGGAAGCAACTGTGAAAAACTATACCACTCAAAGAGATTTCCCAGCAATCGAAGGGGGGACTTCGCACTTGGGTTTACATTTAAGATTTGGTACTATCTCAATCAGGCAGTTGGCTTTAGAAACAGCTTCGGTGAACACCACATATTTAAATGAGTTAATCTGGCGTGATTTTTACCATATGATCCTATGGCATTTCCCGCATGTGGCGGAGGGAAAATCCTTTAGGTCACAATACGATTTGATTGAATGGCGCAATAATGAAAAAGAATTTGAAGCTTGGTGCCAAGGACAGACAGGGTATCCAATTGTGGATGCTGGGATGCGAGAACTGAACGCAACTGGTTTCATGCACAATCGTGTTCGTATGATTGCGGCTAGCTTTTTAACCAAGCATTTATTAATAGACTGGCGATGGGGTGAAGCTTATTTTGCGAAAAAATTATTAGACTTTGATTTTGCTGCAAATAATGGAGGATGGCAGTGGGCCAGTGGAAGTGGATGTGATGCCGCACCTTATTTTAGGGTCTTCAACCCAAGGCTACAAACAGAGAAGTTTGACAAGCAACTAAAATATATCCGCAAGTGGGTACCTGAATTAGATAGCTTAACTTATCCTAAACCAATTGTGGTGCATGAGGAAGCAAGGGCGAGGGTGTTGGCCGCTTATGCTAAAGCATTAAAGTCTTAATAAAAATTTAAGGTCAGAGTCCAAGTTCTTGGTAGACTTGCTCTAATTTGGCAATCGCATTTTTACCTGTTTCTCCCATTTGAATACTTAAATCATTCACATACAAATCGATGTGCTGACGCATCACTTGCTCAGACATTTCTTGAGCATGACACTGCACGAATTCAGGTAATTGTTGGTAGCTATTTTTAAAAGCATACTCCACACTTTCTTTTATTAAAGCATCAATGAGTTTGATTTCATCTTCAGGTTGATCTTTTCTGGCAATAATCCCGCCTAATGGAATAGGAGCATTAAATGTAGTTTCAAAATAATTGCCCAGGTCCATCCATAATGAAAGGCCTTTATCCGAATATGTAAAACGATTCTCATGTATGATCACACCGGCATCCACTTTGCCTGAAAGAACTGCCTCTTCAATTTCATTGAATAATATAAATTTTTTATTTTTTATTTCAGGAAAAGCAAGACTAAATAATAAATGTGCAGTGGTGTTGACGCCAGGAATCGCCACGCTCATATTTTCAGCTTTGGGTTGAACACCTTTATAAATTAATAAAGGGCCAACACCTTTACCTAAAGCGCCGCCACTATCTAAAAGCTGGTAATGATTTTTAATTTTTGGCCACACACCATAACTAATTTTTGAATAAGGTAGCTTGCCTTGTAATGCCCACTCGTTCAATGTTTGTACATCTTCTAAGTGTAACTTAAAATTATATCCTTTTGTATCTATTTTATGATTCACTAAGGCATCAAAAATAAACGTATCGTTAGGGCAGGGTGAAAAACCCAGGTCAATTGTTTTCATTACTGTGCCATTTTTGATAATGCATCTACATATTGCAAAAGCGATTCGTTCAATTGATATATTGCTTCTTGCATTTCCCATTTAGCTTTATTGCGTTCGCCCACATAATTGGATACAGCACGAATTTGAATAAATGGAATATTTAAGTCTCTGCCAATATAATGTAAAGCTGCACCTTCCATAGATTCAATCTGTGCTTTGTATTTAGTGCGGTATCTTTCTGCAATTTTTTTATCTGTTGTGATGGTGTTGACAGTGACGCCTTTTTTAGTTGGTAGCTTCAATAAATTATATTGGTTCAACCAATGATTAGGTAAGGATTTTTTTTCAAATGGTGCATCATTGGCACCATCTAATTTTAAATCAAATAAGTCTTTCCATACTTTATTTTCAGCAACACCCAAGTCGCCCACTAGGTCATCTTTAATAACAAATACTTTTCCTAATGGAATTTTAGTGTCCAAGCTGCCAGCTACACCCATTTGAATAATTAAGGAAGGTGTTTCTTGTACCACCATCTTCATTAAAGAAACACTACTTGCAAGCATGCCCACCCCAGATTCATGAAACCCCACAGAGAATTTTTTGTTAGGTGTAACGAATTTTGGGTTGATTTTTTGAAAAAGGGGCATCCATTCCCCATTGGTAGCTGCA
>CAZBJP010000065.1:0-9065 GCA_964492205.1 uncultured Sediminibacterium sp. | reverse complement strand
CTCTGGTGTATTATGCGCCACTTCTTCAATATCCATACCACCTTCAGTGCTATACATAATTACATTCATTCCTTTTGCACGATCTAATAAAATGGATAAATATAATTCTTTAGTTGGTTGAGGACCTTCATAATAAACATCTTGCGCCACTAAAATTTTACTTACTAATTTTCCAACAGGGCCAGTTTGGATAGTCACTAAAGTACCACCAAGTATATTTTTCGCAAAGTTTTCGATATCTTCTGCAGACTTGCCAACAGCCACACCTCTTTGTTCAGAACCGTTAATCTTACCCTTGCCACGACCACCTGCGTGTATTTGAGCTTTAACTACAGCAAATTTGTTATTTGTTTCTGTGGCGATTTTTTGGTAAGCAGCTACCGCGTCTTTAACGTTATCAACAGCTACACCTTCTTGAACAGGAACTTGGTATTTTTTTAGCAAATCTTTTGCTTGATATTCATGCAGGTTCATAGTTAGGAATTTTGGCTAAGATAATAGATAATGTGCAGATTATGAGGGTAAAATAGATTGAAAAATATATTTTGTTGTTTAAACATTGATTCGTAATTTTGACCCTGATTTACAAGTGCTAAACAATTAGGCAATCTTTTTGTTATAGAATTTGTTATATACAATGATTAAACCTAAAACAAACAAAACATATGAAAAAAATCATCATTTCTTCGGCTTTTGCATTAGCCACAGTGGTCTTATTCTCTTTTAACAATCCAACATCAACTAAACAAGTTGAAACTTTTACAGTAACTCCTCAAAAAAGTAGAGTAGATTTCACAGGTTCAAAAAAGAACGATTTCCATACTGGTACAATCCCGGTGAAGTCTGGTTCAGTTAAAATTGATGCAGGTAAATTAGTAGGTGGCTCTTTTGTGATTGATGTGACTGGTATGAAAGTTACAGATGCTGCAGGAGACAAATTATTAGGTCATTTGACTACAGCTGATTTTTTTGATGTAGCTAAATTCGGTGAAGCATCATTTAACATTACTTCAGTTAAATATACGACTGCTGATAAAGCAACTTTAACTGGTGCCGTAACTTTAAAGGGTATCACAAAAGAAATAAGTTTTGATGCAATCATTAGAAGTGCAGATGAAAAAGGTTTTTTTGCAGAAGCTTTCTTCGCTTTTGATAGAACTTTATTTGGCATCAATTATGGTGTAGGTGCAATTGATTCTCAAGTTCAATTAGCAGTACATATATACGCGAGTAAATAATTAATAAAATAAAGAGGAGCATCCACTTTATTCATAAAGCATTCAAAATTTCGCATAAAAAAGAACCCCTAAATAAAATTAGGGGTTCTTTTTTCCTTTAGGCCATTCTCATTTTTTGAAGGTGTACTTTTAGCAAGTATTCAAATTAGGAATACTTTAATGTTATCATATGTCATAGCGCTCTTTTAAAACATGTAAATGATGCAGTGCATGACCAAAAATGATAAATCCAAGCGCATTCACACTTACTTCATGTCCGTTACAATTTCCTTTTGACTTTAACTGTTCTGGAGTGAAAGAGGCAAATAATAAGTTCGTTGCTTGTCGCACTGTTCTCCATTCAACTAGCATATCCTTCCAGTTGCGATGGCTGGCATCTCCATTTGCTGCATAAATATTTTCGTCAAAGCCAGGCAAGGCTGTTTTATCTTGCCTTGCAATCGCAAGGGCACGGTAGGAAAAAATTCTTTCTGTGTCTATAATGTGTTGGAACATTTGCTGGATCGTCCATTTTTCTGGAGCGTAAGCATATTTTATTTTTTCCAAGGGTATTGCATTCCATGAATCAACCAGTCTGTCATGGTATTGTTTTACAAGTATTTCATAATCTTTACCACTCGTATAATTGATATAGGTTTGATAAAATGGCGCATACTCTGTGGTACTTGGTCTAGACATTTGTTAGTTTATTTTTTAATTTTTTTTGAGGAAAAATTGGCTGCATTTTGGATGCTTAAAGCGGCATTAATTATTCCACCTTCTGCGCTTATTTCCAATAGTTTTTTTGATTGTTCTTTATTTGGAATGGGGAAAACACTAGATTCATCTTTCGGCTTCCAACAACTTTGAAGTAAAATATCTTTTACTTCTTTTGCACTCAACTTTGGAAAATAGGCACGAATCAATCCCGCAATATGGCTAAGAATCGGTGCAGACATACTGGTTCCATTCAGGAAGCCAAAATTTTGGTTAGGCAAAGTTGAAAATATTTTATTTCCTGGACTTAAAAGGTCAACTACCTGATTGCCATAATTGCTAAAATCAGTTAAAATACTTTCCGCAATGATTGGGTCACTACTTGCACCTACTGTAATCATATTATTTGCCTTGTCTTTAAATACAGTTGAGTAGGGGGTAGGATAAACAGCTTTAGTATTTAAATCATAAAATTCGTTACCAGCAGAATGGATAATTAAAACGTCTTTTGAAGCAGCATAACGAATGGCACTGTCTACCCATGCTTGTTCTGGTGAAAAAGATTTACCAAAACTCATATTGATCACTTTAGCACCGTTGTTCACTGCATAACGTATGCCAAGTGCTATGTCTTTGTCGTATTCATCTCCATCTGGAACCACACGCACACCCATGATTTTGATAGGGTTGCTAAAATTTGATTTAGAAAACGCCGTATCATATATGCCAGCTGCCAATCCTGCTACATGGGTTCCGTGTTTGGCATTTGGACCCATGATGTTATTATTGCCATAATATTGGTCATTGAAATCCTCATAACGATCTTGAATAATTTTTTTTCTGAGGTCTTCAGGGATAGTTTCCATAGAAATGGAAGATTGTTCTTTTCCTGCAATATATTCATTCAAGTCTTCTACTATAGATAGATGACCACTTGTCTTATCAATGCCTAATGCTTGAATCGTTCTTAAATAGGAAATTTTAGTATCAGCAGTGAGTTTGCCAATAGGTTGATAGGATTCTAATTTTTCAGCAGTGAAATTACTGTCCTCCATTTCTTTGATTAGAATATGCCCCATCTTAACCATTGCATTCTTGGCCATTTGTATGAATGCTAAATTGGCTGCATCTTCTTCAGTAAAAATAATTTCAGCGGCTGCTTGTTGCCAAATTTTAAATGTTTGTTTCTTTTTCTGATCCCAAGCTGTGCTATCTACATTATCCTGTTTGAACTCATTTTTATATCGATGGTAAACCCTAGATTTTTCATCCGATGCTTTGTTGATATTTTGTCCAGACGCATTGCCTAAAAAATTCCAACCATGTACATCGTCTATGTATCCGTTTTTATCATCATCCATTTGGTTGTTTGGAATTTCTTTGGGATTGTTCCAAAGAAATGGCCTGATTTGTTGATGACTTGTATCGATTCCTCCATCTAAAATGGCGATGATAATTGGAGAAGGCTTTAATTTCAAATCTGTTAAAAGTTGATGTGCTTTAAATAAGCTCACACCATGTACGCCATCATTTTTAAGGTCTTTCCAATGCCAAAATTTTGTATCCTGTCCCCATGCAAATAGGGAACAGGTATACAATAATATTGCAAGGCTGAATTTTAACATAGGACAAATTAAAAATCAAATTTAATGCCCTGAGCAAGTGGCAATTGAGTGCTCCAGTTAATCGTATTGGTTTGTCTGCGCATATAGGCTTTCCATGCATCAGATCCACTTTCTCTACCGCCTCCTGTTTCTTTTTCACCACCAAATGCGCCGCCAATTTCTGCACCACTTGTGCCAATATTCACATTTGCAATGCCACAATCACTTCCTTTACCAGAAAGAAACAATTCTGACTCTCTCATATTTAAAGTCATAATTGCAGAAGACAATCCTTGTGGTACATCGTTCTGTATAGCAATAGCCTCTTCTATTGTTTTATATTTTAACAAGTATAAAATAGGTGCAAAAGTTTCATGTTGTACAATTTGATATTGTGGTTTTGCTTCAGCAATACATGGCTTAACATAGCAGCCACTTTCATAACCTGCACCTTCAAGAACACCGCCCTCAACTACAAAATTGCCTCCTTCTTTTTTACAAGCTTCGATGGAGTGAAGATACATTTTTACCGCATCTGTATCAATTAATGGACCCATGTGGTTATTGCTATCTAATGGATTGCCAATTTTTATTTGTTGGTATGCTTTTACCAATTTTTCTACAAATTGATCATAAATATTTTCATGGATGATTAATCTTCTTGTGCTAGTACATCTTTGTCCTGCTGTACCTACTGCTCCAAACACTGCACCTATCAATGACATGTCTAAATCTGCATGTTCTGTAATGATGATCGCGTTATTGCCACCTAATTCTAAGATTGTTTTACCTAAACGTCCTGCAACTTCTTTATTCAATTCTTTACCCATACGCGTTGAACCTGTAGCTGATACCAATGGAATTCTTGTGTCTTTACTCATCCACTCGCCTACATTACGGCCACCTTGAATTAAGTTGTTTACACCCTCAGGCACCTCATTGTTTGCAAATACTTTTTCTACAATTTTCTGTATGGCATTACCACATAAAGGTGTTTTTTCACTTGGTTTCCACACAGTCACATTGCCACATACCCAAGCCAATGCAGCATTCCAGCTCCATACAGCCACAGGAAAGTTGAATGCAGAAATAATTCCAACAATCCCCATTGGATGCCATTGCTCGTACATTCTATGAGAAGGTCTTTCACTATGCATCGTTAATCCATACAATTGTCTTGATAATCCTACTGCAAAATCACATATATCAATCATCTCTTGTACTTCTCCTAATCCTTCTTGTAAACTCTTACCCATTTCATAACTTACCAGTTGGCCTAATGCTTCTTTATCTTTTCTCAAAGCTTCACCTAATTGTCTTACTACTTCACCTCTTTTAGGAGCTGGCCAATTACGCCATGTTAGAAATGCATTTTGTGCGGTTTCAATCACTTGCTCATAGGCCTCTTTATCGGTTGTAGTAACTGCGCCAATTAACTGATTGTCTACTGGAGAAAAAGACAAAATCAATTCCCCTTTGCTCTTCATCCATGCTGCGCCTGTTGAAGTACCTTCGTTTTCCTTCTGAATTTGTAATTGTTGTAAAAATTGCATTGTTATTTTTTTATTTTTTCAATAATATTAGTTGTGGAAAAACCTTCCACAATTGGATTTATAATTACTTTCCCTCCGTTGGCGATCACTTCTTTTGCACCAACAATGGTGTCAATGGTGTAATCACCGCCTTTGACAAGTACATCTGGTAATAGGGTCTTGATTAAATCTAATGGTGTATCTTCTTCGAATACCACTACTGCATCAATCAATACTAAATTGGCCAATACAGTTGCCCTGCTTTCTGTTGAATTAATTGGACGTTCAGGACCCTTTAATCTTTTTACACTTGCATCACTATTAAGTCCTACTAAAAGATAATCCGCTTCTTTTGCAGTTTGTGCCAAAGAATATAAATGACCTGGATGTAATATATCAAAACAGCCATTGGTAAATGCTACCGTTTTCCCGGTGACTTTACAAGCCTGAATGAATGCTTTAGCCTGTTCAATGGACATGATTTTTTGATCAATTTTATCTATTGCACGCATTTTATTTTGCTTGTTTATTAATAATAGGTAACAAAATTAAACTTACACCACCCAAGACTAATACAATTAAAAATTGTGAAAACCATTGCAAAGTGCCATTGGCAAGTCCTAATGTGTAATCAACACCATTTAATTCTAATACTTTGGCCATAAAATAGGCGTAAGCACCAATACCTCCTGGCGTAAGAATCATGCCGATACTTGCATAAGCTAAACAACTTATGGCGGTGGAAAAACTACTTTCAGTGCCTGCAGTGGCATGCAGACCTACATAGGTGGCTAGTAAATACAAAAACCAAATGCCAAATGAATAGAAAAAAAATAAATTATGTTGCTTCAATTTGGTAGCGCTAATAACTCCTTCCCAGACGCCACTAATAATTTGCTTAATTGAAAATATCATTTTAGGAAGGCGTTTTCTTAGTAAGAAAAACAAGCACACTAAAACCACCACCAAACCTACAAGAATATACACTGTTAAATTGCTTTCATTTGTATTACCAGAAGGTGTGGAGGTTTGATTTTTTAGTTGATTCCATCCAGCCTCAATCACATTAAATTGTAGACCAAGTGCCATTAAAAATACAAGACCAAGGCTAATAACATCAAATGCTCTTTCAGCTACTATGGTTCCAACAATTTTTTCTGCTGGCACTTTTTCATATTTAGCGAGTAAGGTACATTTGAGTACTTCTCCAAGACGAGGTACAGCTAGGTTAGCTAAGTATCCAATAAGAACAGCCAAGTAGGTATTACCAATACTAGGTTTATAACCTAAAGGTTCCATAATCAAACGCCATCTCAAAGCACGCAAAAAGTGGGATAGAGCTAATATGATAAAGACAGGTAAGATTATCCAAAGCTTTGATTCCTTTAAAGCTAGGGTGAATTTTGTCCATTCTTCGTTAGGAATTTGATGTAAACTCCACCATATCAACGCGATACCCAAAAGAAAAAAGACCCCAATTTTTAGAAACTTTCCCATTATTAAAGGCTTCAGTTGCCACGCAATTTACAACCAATTGTCTAGATTAACCCTGACCAAGTGCGAATAATTACCCAATTTTAGGGTTTTTAAAAGTCCTTTAAAAGCTGTACCTTTGCCAACTCGTAGAGGGTACTTAGTTGCAGAGGTGATCAATAAACTCGCTATAAAAAGTAATGACAGTGGATTAGAAGTACGTTGTATCATGCCTAGATTTGGTGTTATCAATGAAAGGAGACACCGTTTACATGAGGTAGTTAGGTTGTCGGGTATCAATGTTCAAGTGGACAGTGATGATTATCCCCTACAAATCAAAGTGGCTTCTTTACCAAATGCCAGATTACAAGTTTATTTTTTAGAAAATGAAGATTTTTTCAAACGTAAGCAGATTTTTCATGATGAAAATGAAACTTGGTTTGAAGATAATGCCATGAGAACCATTTTCTTTTGCCGTGGTGCATTAGAAACCGTTAAGAAATTTGGATGGCCTCCAGACATTATTCACTGTAGTGGATGGATGACAGGATTAATTCCAGCGTATATCAAAACTGCTTTTAAGAAAGAACCAGTTTTCTCAAATGCTAAAGTGGTTTTTACAATTGGTCAAAACACCTTTGAAGAACAATTCCCAAGTGATTTCATGTCAAAAGCATTGATAAATGTGAATGTGAAGGAAAAGGAACTTGAATCTTTTAAAGAATTATCTAACTCCGCGATGTTTAGAGGTGGTGCTACTTTCGCAGATGCAATTACTTTTGGATCTGATGTAATCGACAAGAAATTAGTGGCCGAATTCGCTTCTGTAAAGGGAAAAAAAGTAGTACCTTTTAATGGTTGGGATTCTGATTTAACAGAGTATTTAGATTTATACAACGAACTTGCAGGCAAGTAAAGCAAACATATAAAATTACATGGCATTAATCAATATAGTACAAAGAGGCGCTACTTTAATAGTAGTATCGTTAATTCTTTTTTCTTGCACAAGAATTAGTACTTCGGAGTTAGGTTTAGGTTTATTACCCTCTTTGGATGCGATGAATACCCAGGACACCATTTTAGAAGTGGAGACAGAGACAGTAGTGATGGAAGATTCATTGCGAATTTATCCAACAGATGAAAATGTAATTGGCAATATTACGAATGACCCTATTTTTGGTACGACTAATGCAGCAGCTTATTTCCAGTTAAAACCAAATTTCTACCCTTTTTATATTTCAGGCGCTCAAAACGAACTAATTGTAGATTCTGCCGTATTGATTTTGAGTTACAGAGGTTTTTATGGGGATTCTACTAAGCCATTGAATATTTATGTAAATAAGATTGACCCAACAACACCGTTGGAAGTAGGTAAATTATATGCGAGTAATTACCAAGAGACATACGGTATAAAAAAAGGCCAATCAATAGCTAACCCACATTTGCTTAATTTCTTAAATGTAGGTGATTCTGTCATTAATAGATTTGAAAGATCAAAAAATCAAATTCGTATCAAGTTAAATAATAGTATTGCAAAACAACTTTTACTTGATTTTGATTCTACAAGTGCCTATAGAAGTGACTCTACATTCAGAAAAGCATTCTCTGGATTTGCGGTGTCAACGAATGCATCAGAAAATCATAATGCACTAGTTAGGTTTTCACTTTTAGATTCCAACACCAAATTAGCGCTCTATTATTCAAGGATTACCACCGGAAGTACGGTAAGAGATACTTCTGTAACCTATTTTAGATTCAATTATTATACGGCGCAAGGTGCAAATTTCATTCAAAGAAATTGGACAGGTGCTGAGATTGCAAGCCATTTAAAAGGCAACGCAAAGGATTCATTGGTGTATATTCAAACCAGTCCAGGAACGATGGTGAAAATTAAAGTGCCAGGTTTGAAGACCTTTAAAAACAAGTTGATTCATAGGGCAGAGTTAATTGCAGAACAGGTACCTGATGATGCTCGATTGAACACCACAGATAGCTACATGAAAGCGCCAAATTATTTATTTTTAGCTGCATACGATTCGGTAACGAAAGAATTGAGAAGTGTACCAAATGATTATCAAGGTTCTTCTAGCGCACAACTCATAAAACAATTTGGTGGTCAAAAATTGATTAAATCTTTATATGGTTATAATAATGTAGCTACTTATAGTTTCAATGTGAGTAGGTATGTACAAGGATTAATTGCCAGAACAGATTCATTATTTGATTTCAGGTTGTATGCACCAGTGAATGATTCTATCAAATTTGTACAGCCTTATCCATATAATAAAATCAAGACAACAGATTACTTGACCACCGCATTAGGTAACCAAGCTGCTATTGGTAGGGTCAGACTTGGTGGAGGGGCTCATTCCAAATTTAAAATGAGACTGCGTATTTATTACACTGACCTATAATCATTAAGATTAATTAATATATTTGCACTTTATAACAACCATCTAAATAAAAGAATATGCCTTATTTATTTACTTCTGAGAGTGTTTCTGAAGGACATCCAGACAAAG
>CAZBJP010000064.1:0-9605 GCA_964492205.1 uncultured Sediminibacterium sp. | reverse complement strand
GCCTGCAGATGTGATTTATGAAGACCAAATGTTACCAGCCTCTTATGCTAATTTTTATATTAGTAATGATCATGTAGTGGTGCCTACTTATCGTTGTGTTCAGGATGATCAAGCTATGCGTATTATCCAGGAATGTTTCCCAACAAGGTCTGTAGTTGGGATTGATTCGACAGATATCATATGGGGATTAGGTAGTTTCCATTGTTTAAGTCAACAAGAACCAAGTACACATCTATAACTTAACACCAAGCAATAATTTAAACATAGTCACAATGCGCGCATCTGTTCAAACGATTTGTCTATTTTGTCTAGTATTGGGCATTTATGCATGTAATAGTTTTCCATATGCAAAAACTAATCGTCAATACAATCGACAAGCAAAAGTTTTATCCAAAAAAATAGTGTTGTCTCCTGAAAAACAATCAGAGGATAAATTATTGCTTGCGGACAATTGGGTAGGTACGACCAATTTTGATTTACGTAAACCCAATTTTGTAGTGATTCATCATACGGCACAAAATGCATGTGACCAAACATTAAAAACATTTACATTAGAAAGAACAAAAGTAAGTGCACATTATGTGATTTGTAAAGATGGTACGATACACCATATGTTGAATGATTATATGAGGGCTTGGCATGGAGGGGTCGGAAGTTGGGGGAACAATACGGACTTAAATTCTAGTTCTATTGGCATAGAAATAGACAATAATGGATTTGAGCCATTTGAACCAGCACAAATAAGTAGTCTTTTACAATTGCTGGCGCAATTAAAAAACAAGTATCAAATTCCAGTAGACCATTTTATAGGGCATAGTGATATTGCGCCAAAAAGAAAAGTTGATCCGAATATCCATTTTCCCTGGAAAACATTATCCGAACAAGGTTATGGCATTTGGTTTGAACCAGATACAACCCAAAATTTACCTGCAGGATTGTCTATAGCACATGCATTAAGTTTGGTGGGTTATGAAACTAAAGATAGCGTGGCTGCTATCCTCGCATTTAAACGTCATTTTAGACAGGACAGTGCACGTGTGATGTCTGCTGCGGACAGTTCAGTTTTAGCCCAGCTTATTAAGGCAAAAATGAATAAATAGTAGTGTCAATTAGTAAGCTATGAACCTATTGATTATTCTAAGAAAACCTAATTTTTAGAAACAGATAAATTGATCAAATTTTTTAAAAATATTTTGTCTGCTAACATTTGTTAGTGTAATTTCGAACAAATATTTAACTATGGATTTTCGTTTATCAGAAGAGCAGTTAATGATTCAAAAAGCTGCACGTGAATTTGCACAACAACAGTGTCTGCCAGGTGTGATTGAGAGAGATGAACATCAAAAAGTACCCAAAGAACAATTACTACAATTAGCCGATTTAGGTTTTATGGGCATCATGACTTCGCCTGATTATGGTGGTGCTGGCATGGATACTATCAGCTATGTTTTAGCGATGGAAGAAATTAGTAAAGTAGATTCAAGTGTGAGCGTAAGTGTAAGTGTCAACAATAGTTTAGTCTGTTGGGGTTTAGAATATTATGGGAATGAGGCTCAAAAACAAAAATATTTAACACCATTAGCACAAGGGAAAAAGAATGGTGAATTATACTTGGGTGCGTTCTTATTAAGTGAACCAGAAGCAGGAAGTGATGCTACACACCAACATACAAGTGCAGTAGATAAAGGAGATCATTATGTGTTGAATGGTGTTAAAAACTGGATCACCAATGGCTCTACTGCCTCTGTGTATTTAGTGATGGCTCAAACTGACGCATCTAAGGGATCAAGAGGTATTAATGCATTTATTGTTGAAAAAAATACACCAGGAATTACTGTTGGCCCTAAAGAAAATAAAATGGGTATTCGTGGAAGTGATACCCATTCTATATCATTCACAGATGTCATTGTACCGAAAGAAAATAGAATTGGTGAAGATGGTTTTGGTTTTAATTTTGCGATGAAAACTTTAAATGGTGGTCGTATTGGTATTGCTGCACAAGCTTTAGGTATTGCAAGTGGCGCGTACGAATTGGCATTAGCTTACAGTAAGGAAAGAAAATCATTTGGAAAGCCAATTCACGAACATCAAGCCATCCAATTTAAATTGGCAGAGATGGCAACTAGAATTGAAACTGCAAGATTATTATGTTATAAAGCTGCATGGGAAAAAGACAATCATATGGATTATGTGATGAGTGCAGCCATGGCTAAGCTACATGCAAGTGATACTGCAATGTGGGTTGCGACTGAAGCAGTTCAAGTACATGGGGGCTATGGATTTGTTAAAGAATTTCATGTGGAGCGTTTAATGCGTGATGCAAAAATCACACAAATCTATGAAGGCACTTCTGAGATCCAGAAAATGGTGATTGGTCGTTCTATCACTCGATAAGGTGGATGCTTTATAATTGATCGATTTATTGAGTAGTTCTAACTACCTTTATATTCTATGCCAGTCAACATTTCTGCATTTAAATCTATACAAGCTATTTTAGCGGACCAACAAGTGTCGCTAATAGCAGTAAGTAAAACAAAACCAAACGAAGATCTAATGGAATTATATACATTAGGTCAACGTGCTTTTGGTGAGAATTATGTGCAAGAACTAGTAGATAAAGCGGCGACATTACCTAAAGACATACAATGGCATTTTATTGGGCATTTACAATCGAATAAGGTGAAATTTATTGCGCCTTTTGTACATTTAATTCACGGAGTAGACAGTGAAAAATTATTACAAGAAATTAATAAACAAGCAATAAAACAGGGGAGGGTCATTGATTGTTTACTGCAAATGCATATAGCAGAAGAAGCTACTAAATTTGGTTTTGATGAAGCTAGTTTAATGGAATTATTGCAATCAGATAGATTGGCTAATTATGCTAATGTGCAAATCAAAGGTTTAATGGGGATGGCTAGTTTTTCTGAAGATACCTATCAAATACAAAAAGAGTTCAGACACTTAAAAAAATGTTTTGACCTTGTCAAAGATAAAATTGGTTCCTCTTGTAGTATTTTAAGCATGGGTATGAGTGGTGATTATGAACTAGCCATTCAAGAAGGTAGTAATATGGTTAGAATAGGTAGCTTACTATTTGGAACAAGAAATTATCCTACGGCTAAATAAATTATTTTATTTTAAAATTTATGTAAATAAAAGAGGCCCATTATTTGGGCCTCTTTTTGCTATAATAAAATCCTATAATTTAATAACTCGATTTATTTTGACTTTGAATGATCAAACACCAATTGGCAAAATGCTTTTACGCCAACAATAAAACCTGACTCATCTAAATAAAAATCTGGTGTATGATGTGGACCTGCTTTACTTGGGTCAGTGCCTTTAGGTAATGCACCAAGGTTGAAAAAGAAACTAGGTACTTTTTCACCAAAGAAAGAGAAATCTTCTGCACCTGTTACCCAAGTTGATTCAGAAACATTGTCTGCGCCTGCAGCTTTGATTAATGCAGGTAACGTTTTTTTAACTAAGTTAGGGTCGTTGAAGGTCACTAAAGTTTTAGTATCGATTGCTACATCTGCAGTGGCGCCAGAGCTTGCAGCGATCGTTTTTACTGTATGCTTGATACGTTCATGAACTTCTTTTTGCATTTTACTATCTAAAGTTCTTATGGTACCAGTCATCTCTGCTGTTTCTGGAATGATATTAGAACGAACACCACTATTGATGGTACCCACAGTAATCACTAATGGCGCAGTGGTTAAATCCATTTGTCTACTAACAATATGTTGTAAACCTTCTATAATTTGTGCCGAAGCTGCAATAGGATCCACGCCGCCCCAAGGTTGAGAACCATGACTTCCTTTTCCATTTACTTTAATGGTGAACCAATCAGAAGAAGCCATGAAGGCACCTGATTTGTATTTTAATGTACCTACTGGAGTTTGAGAACTTATATGAATACCAAATACTGCATCCACTTTTGGATTATCTAAGACCCCTTCTTTAATCATTAAAGAAGCGCCACCTTCTTCTGTTCCAGGAGCACCTTCTTCTGCAGGTTGAAATAAAAATACGACCGTACCTGGTAAATCTTTTTGCATCGCATGTAATACTTTAGCAGTCGCCATTAAAATTGAAGTATGTGAGTCATGACCACAAGCATGCATTACTGGCACTTTTTTACCTTCATAATCTGTAGTTACTTTTGAGGCAAAAGGCAGATTATTTCTTTCAAATACAGGAAGTGCATCAATATCCGCTCTTAACGCTACTACTGCACCTGGCTTACCACCTTTTAATACTGCAACCACACCTGTTTTTGCCACAGGGTAACGCACTTCTACACCGGGTAAAGTTTTTAAAAATTCAGCAATGTATTTTCCAGTATTATATTCTCTGTTAGACAATTCTGGATTTTGATGAAAATGTCTTCTCCATTGAATTAATTCAGGTTCTACTTTTTCAAGTAATTGGGCATAATTTTTTGGAAGCTCTTGAGCCATTGATGTACTTGAGATCAATAAACTCATTGCGAATAACAGTTTACGCATGTGCTAGGTTTTGAGGATGAATGAAAGTTGGTTATTTAAAATAGGATTCATTTATTATAATATGTTTTATGCTTTGTATTCTCCAAATTCATTTCTGAGGATATCAGCGATTTCTCCTAAAGTACATTTTGCTTCTACTGCTGCAATCACTGGTGGCATGATATTTTGTCCTCTATTTGCAGCATCTTTAATAGCATTTAAACAAGTACTTGCAAGCTTATTATCACGATTTGCTTTGAGGTTTTTTATTTTCTCCATTTGTGCTTGCTGGATACTTGCATCAATTTTGAAAATTGGGATTTTGGTGGTTTCTTCTGTTTGGTATTCATTTACACCTACAATAATCTTTTCTTTAGCTTCTATATCTTTTTGGTATTTATAAGCACTTTCACTAATCTTATTTTGCATCCATCCAGATTCAATGGCCGAAACAGCGCCACCCATTTCATCAATTTGCAGTATTAACTCTTGTGCTTTAGCTGCCATTTCTGAAGTCAGGTGCTCTACAAAATAACTTCCGGCTAATGGGTCTGCAGTTTCAGGTATTCCACTTTCATAAGCAACTATTTGTTGTGTTCTTAGTGCAATGGTAGCAGCTTGTTCAGTTGGTAGTCCCAAGGCTTCGTCAAATCCGTTAGTATGTAAACTCTGCGTTCCACCCATGACTGCTGCAATGGTTTGGATCGTTACCCTTGTGATATTATTCAAAGGCTGCTGTGCTGTTAAAGTAGCACCACCTGTTTGTGTATGAAATCGAAGCATCATCGCTTTCTCATCTGTTGCACCTAAGTCCTTCATCATCTTCGCCCAAATGGTTCTAGCAGCTCTAAATTTGGCCACTTCTTCAAATAAGTTATTATGTGCATTAAAGAAAAAAGACAACCTTTTACCAAATACATTAATATCTAATCCTTTTGCTAAAGCAGCTTCCACATAGGCTTTACCATTACTTAATGTAAATGCGATTTCTTGAACAGCAGTGCTACCTGCTTCACGAATATGGTATCCTGAAATGGAAATGCTATTCCATTTAGGTAAGTTGCTACTACACCATTCAAATATATCTGTGATGATGCGCATAGAATGCCTAGGTGGATATATATAAGTACCTCTAGCTGCATATTCTTTTAAGATATCATTTTGGATGGTACCTGATAATTGCTTTAAATCAATTCCTCTTTTTTTAGCCACAGCTACATATAATGCCAATAGTATAAATGACGTGGCATTAATGGTCATTGAAGTACTGATTTTATCTAATGGAATGTCATTGAATAAAATTTCCATGTCTTCAATTGAGCAAATTGAAACGCCCACTTTGCCCACTTCTCCATCAGCTAAAGGATGGTCAGCATCATAGCCAATTTGAGTGGGTAGGTCAAACGCTACACTTAGGCCCATTACCCCTTGAGATAATAAATAATGATAGCGTTGGTTGCTCTCTTGTGCAGTAGAAAAACCTGCATATTGGCGCATCGTCCATAGTTTCCCACGGTACATGTCGTTTTGTACACCTCTTGTGTAGGGAAATGTTCCTGGATTGGGAATTTGTTGCGCTGCCTCGGGTAGGTCATCCGAAGTATAGACTTTCTTAATCTCTATGCCACTATCCGTTTGCTTCTTCTTTAATTCCATAGTTCAAATTACGAATTTTTACTTATTATTACGCGCAATAATTTTTCTATTTTCGACAAATTGAGACAGATACAATCTCTAGATAAGTGTTAAATTTGTAGTTGATAAATCTTACTTGAATATGTCTACAATATCAGAAACTCTAAGTGCCCCAGTTAGTTTTACAGCAGGAGCAATAGAAGAAATTCAGCGTTTAATGCAAGCCCCAGATTTTAACCAACAACAAAGGCTAAGGGTGGGTGTTAAAGGCGGAGGTTGCAGTGGTATGACCTATGTGTTAGGGTTCGACATACCTACTGATAAAGACCTTTTATTTGTCATTGAAGGAATCCCTTGTTGTATGGAAACTGCACACCAAATCTATTTATATGGGATGCAGATAGATTGGCAGGGAGGCTTAAACAGCCGTGGCTTTACTTTCACCAATCCGAATGCATCTAGTACTTGTGGATGTGGTACTTCGTTTGCAGTTTAGAAGTTACAATTGGTCATTTTTTTAAAAAGAAATGTATTAATTTAAAATATACCGAAAGTATATATCAAAAAAAATGCCCACATTTAATGTGGGCATTTTTTGTATTCAATCATTTATTGGTTAGGCGTTAGCACTATGTTTTTTTGCTTTAAGCTCTTTACCTAATGGTTTGTTCTTAGCAAAGTCAACTAATACTGGAGCGGCTACAAATATAGAAGAATAAGAACCAACAATAACACCAATTAACATAGCGAAAGAGAATCCTCTTGTTACTTCACCACCAAAAATAAACAATATTAAAATGGTTAAAAATACGGTAACTGAAGTCATAATGGTTCTAGACAATGTTTGGTTAATCGCTCTGTTTATAATTGTACCATTATCACTTCCTTTCATAAGCACACTGTCCTCACGAATACGGTCATAAACAATCACTGTATCGTTCATTGAGAAACCAATCACTGTTAAAATGGCTGCAATAAAATGTTGGTCAATTTCTAATGGGAAAGGAACAACACCTCTAAGGAAGCTAAATACAATCAAGGTTACAAATACATCGTGTAATAACGAGAAGATAGTACCTAAAGAATATCTCCAATCTCGGAAACGTATGAAAATGTATAAACAAATTGCAATTAAGGCAAAGATAGTTGCTTTAGTAGCTCCTGCTTTTAAATCGTCAGAGATAGAAGGCAATACTTTTTGTTGTTCTTGAATATAATTGGATTCAAAATCTTTAAAAGTAGTCCCATTTGGAATATGTTTATTTAAACCTTTGAATAAAAGTGCTTCAACTTCTGCATCAATATTCAATCCTTGTTCTTTGATTTTGTATGAAGTAGTGATGTTAATTTGATTTTTAGAGTCAACAGTCTTAATGATGGGAGATTCTCCGAATACAACATTTAAGTCTTCTCTAACAGATTCAATATTAACTGCTTTTTCAAACTTTACTGTATAGCTTCTTCCGCCAGCAAATTCAACACCTTCATCAAAGCCATTAAAGAAGCTAGCAATACCCATTACTAATACTACTGCTGATAGAATATAAGCGTACTTTCTAAATTCAATGAATTTAAAGTTCGCATTTTTAAAAATATTTTTAGAAACAAATGTAAAATATTCTAAATGTCTATTTTTACTAGTATAGATTTCAGTAATTAATCTAGAAACTAGGATACCACAGAATAAAGACAATAAGATACCAATGATCTGAGTAGTCGCAAATCCTAATACTGGACCTAGTCCAAAATAAGCAAGTATAATTGCAGTTAAAAGCGTGGTAATATGTCCATCTAATACTGGAGCCATAGAACGCTTATAACCATCTGCAACGGCTAATTGGTAGCTCTTGCCTTTGGTTAATTCTTCTTTGATTCTTTCAAATATAATGACGTTTGTATCCACGGCCATACCAATGGTCAAAACCAAACCAGCAATACCTGGAGCTGTTAAAGTAAAACCTAGGGCACTTAAAATTCCAATTGTGAAAAGTAAGTTTAGAATCAATGCAATGTTAGCTACCATTCCACCTGTGTTGAAATAAATCAACATGAGTGCAAATATCACAAAGAATGAAATTCCAAAAGCCATCATTCCACCATTAATTGATGCTTTACCTAATGTTGGACCAACTTGTTGTTCTTGTACAATTTTTGCAGGCGCTGGTAATTTACCACTCTCTAAAATCTGTGCTAAATCCTGTGCTGTTTTTAAAGAGTAGTTACCAGAAATTTGTGAATTACCTGTAGTGATCGCGTCGTTCACATTTGGTGCAGAGTAAACAATATTATCTAATACGATTGCAATTGGTTTACCCACATTCTTAGATGTCATTTTTGCCCAAATGCTTGTACCGATTTTATCCATGTTCATTTTGATCGCCACTTTTCCACGCTCATCAAAGTCCTGTGCTGCATTGGCAACATGGTCACCTTCTAATTCAGCTAAACCATTTTCCAAAGTTTTGATGGCATAAAGAGGTAAAACATCTTTTGCTTTTGGATCTGACTCATCAGGCTTACCGTACATGAATACCAAGTTCGAAGGGAACTTAGATTTTACTTCTGGTAGCGCTAAGTAAGCATTCAATACAGCAGAATCTTTCTTCATTGTATAACCAATCTCAGCTGGGAAAATGTACTGGCCATTTTTTGCTTGATAGGGCTGAGTGAATTGTACAATTCTTAATAATGGGTTCTTAGCTGCATTTGCTTTTGCTGTATCAATTTTTGCTACTACAGTTGAATCAACTACGCCAGCATTACTCAATTCAATTGCTTTATCAGCAGCTAAAATAGCATTTTGGAAATCTTTGTTTTCAAAAGTATATACTTCAAAAAACTGAAGGTTTGCTGTAGACTGTAAATAAGATCGTACACGCTCTTTATCAGAGATACCAGCTAATTCGATATTAATAATCCCTTTTGTAGGATCTGGATTAATCGTTGGTGACGCTAAACCAAATCGGTCGATACGGGTATTTAAAATTCTGTATGTATTGTTAAACGCTTGAATTGATTGCTCTTGTAAATAAGAAATTACAGTAGCATCAGAGGCATCAAACTTTAATTTTCCATTGCTTCTGCTTGCGAATAAAGGCGCTAATTTTCCTGTAGGATTAATCGCTTTATATTCAGTTGTAAACAAAGTAATTAAGTCAGCATTGCTGTTGGCTTTTTTGCTTACAGCATTGGTTAATGCAGTATTGAAAGCAGGTTCTTTAGAGTAGTTTGCTAAAGACTTAATTAGTCCATCTAGGCCAACTTCCATGGTTACACTCATACCGCCTTGTAAATCAAGACCTAACATTAATTCTTTTTCTTTCGCAGCTGCATAAGTCGTTAAGCCAAAAAATAGCTTAGTGTCTTTTGTACTGTCTAATAAGTGCTTGTAATACACTTTTTTTGCGTCAGCAACGCTGTCATTGTATAACAATTGTTGGTCTTTATCACTTGGATAAACCTGTTCAGCTTTAGGTA
>CAZBJP010000063.1:2250-9726 GCA_964492205.1 uncultured Sediminibacterium sp. | reverse complement strand
TGCGCTATCCCGCTAGCCATAAATTATCCCCTTTTATAAGGGAGAGCAAAGGTACATGGTGATTTTGGCTTTTCATCCCTTTTTGAAAGATATTTTTAACGGCACCTTTATAACTTATTGATTATCAATTAAATTTTTGTATCATTTTATACTTTATGCAAAATAGATGCTGATTATCAACAAGTTATAAATACACCAGGTATGCAAATTCTGCCCTATTTTTACGTTACTTATATTATATGTATCAGAAATTCCAAGCCAACCAGATCTTCACCGGAAGCCAAATCCTTAATGGCGCCAATCAGGTCTTAATCACAAAAGTAGATGGGACTATCGAAGGCCTTGTTGAATTGGCCGATGCCGGGGAAGAGATTCAACATTTGGATGGCCTTTTAAGTCCTGGCTTTATAAATGCACATTGTCATTTAGAATTGTCACACATGAAGGGGATGATTCCTCCTAACACAGGTTTGCAAGAATTTGTAAAACAAATTGTGGCATTACGTCAAGTGGAACCAGAAGCCATTCAGGAAGCTATTGTTGCAGCAGAAGCTGAGATGATTGCCAATGGCATTGTTGCAGTAGGAGACATATCTAACACATTAGACACATTAGAACAAAAAGCAAAACACCATTTAGCGTATTATAGTTTTGTAGAATTGTATGATTTAGATCCTATACTCGCTCATGACAAAATTATTGCAGGGATTGAAATGCAAAAACAATTTCAAGACAATTGTATTCGCGCATCTATAGTCCCACATGCGCCTTATTCTGTGACTGCTCGTTTATGGACTTTACTCAGTGAACATTTTGAATCCCATACGATTAGTTTACACAATCAAGAAACGCCGGGCGAAAACGAATTCTTTGAAACTAAAACTGGTCCTTTTTTAGGCATGTACGAAAGAACCAAAGTCGCTCTTGATTTTTTTGAACCCACTGGTAAATCAAGTGTTCAATCTATTTTACCGTTTTTCAAAAAAGCACATCATGGCATTTTAGTACACAATAGTTTTACTTCAGCCGAAGATATTCAAGCAGTACATGCCGCTATGAACAATGCTTTTTGGTGCTTATGTCCTAACGCCAATCAATACATTGAACAAACTTTGCCTCCGATTGAACTACTACGAAACAACAACGCAACCATTGTTGTGGGCACAGATAGTTATGCAAGCAATTGGAGTTTAAATATTTTAGATGAATTAAAAACTATTCAGCAGCATCATACTAGTATACCTCTATCCGAAATGCTGCAATGGGCCACTATCAATGGCGCACGTGCATTACAAATGGATAAACACTTAGGTAGTTTTGACAAAGGCAAAAAACCAGGAGTGATTTTGATTTCAGGAATAGCTGGATCAAGTAGTTTAAAAAATGCAAGTAGCAGGCGCATCATGTAAGCTTTTCAACCAAGTAAAGCCGAATTAGTAATAATAATAATTAACCTAATTCGGCTTTCAATAGATTACAACTTAATTATTTTAAACTGTTTTTGTAATTTCTTATCATTAGAAATAACATGCATTATATAGACACCACTTGGTAAATTGGGTAAATTGATCATAGTTCCAGATCTGACATTGATTAAACTATGTAATTTTAATCCTGTACTTAGTTGAATAAAATCAATTTGAACCGAATTCGCCCCTTTTAAAACAAAGTCTACTTTTAGATTTGTTTTAATTGGATTTGGATTGAAGCTAAAAAATTCTTCCGCGTTAATATTATATATATCGGTAAGTAAAAAATAATAAGATTCACTTAAACTACTAACACAGCTATTTTGACTAGATTTCACATAATACCTGCCCGAAACTTCTGGTTTAATGATAGAATTTGTATCAGTTAATTTTGTTGAATCAATATACCAAATAGAACCTACGGAACTTGAGGACAATTTATTTCCTTCAACTCTTGTGATACTTGGCTTTACAGGTATAGGGAAAACGTTCACGCTCAATTTTGATCTAGGACCCTCACATCCATTCAATATCGTTTTTTGACTCACATAATAGTCGGTAGTTCCTACATTAGAAGCACTTGGCGTATAGGCGGTAGAAGTAGCAGTTGCTGTTTTAGTATTACTTGTATACCACAAAGCAATGTTATCTTTACCGATTGTTGCAGTCAAAGGTGTAGTTGTTGCGCCTACACAATAATTTTTATTTTCAACACTTGGTGCTTTTGGTATTGCCGTTACATCCACATTGATAACCCTAGTTGAATCTACAAAACCTTCTATTGTCTTTATAATTGCTCTATAAGCACCACTAGACTTAACAATTAATTGGCTACCCTCTGTACTTAGTACTTCTTGGCCTTGTTTCCACTTAATATTTGTTGCATCATTTACTTCTATAAACGTAGAATCACCCTCACAAAATGTAGTTTTGGAAATTGCAACAATACTCGTATCTGGTGTATTACCTAATTCATTTAGACTAATATATTTACTTAGATAAGTATCCGGAGAAAGGATTTCTTTATTAATAGTTATATTTTCACTATTTGATTTTTTGATCGATTGACTTGCTGTGGAAAATGCTTTTCTATTTGCTTGTAAAGAAATACTTGACAAAGATTCTACGACTGCACTACTCGCTGTTAAATTAGGACTTAGAATCACAGTGGAATAATTTGGATCGACCGATCTACTTGTAAAAATCAAGCTGCTTGACTGATTAATCAAGCCAGCACTATAATAATCGCTTTGTGCTGTGCCTAAATGCTGGGCGCCAATAATAGCACCTGTTGAATCATGTTTAATAAACATCAAATCAGTTCCTCCAAAACTTGTTGTTTTATAACTTACATTTTCTAATCCAGTTTTCCCCATAAACTGTAATGTTTCATACACATTTTTGGATTTAAAATCGATTAGAATTTTTCTGTTAAACAAATTGAACTGAGACTCAACAGTCGTCGTATCAAATTTTGTCACCTTTGTAATGTTTAAAGTCGTATCGAGTCTTGCAAAGAAAGAAACAAAGTCTTGGTTTTGTGCATAACTATGGGTTGCAATAACTGTATTATTATAAGTCATGCTATTATTTCTTGACCTTCCAGTAATATAAATATTATCTCCCTGACCATTGATATCACCTAAATACATATAAGATGTAAATTGATAAAATTTTGACATCTCTAGCGTGGAGTCTAATTTAAGTATGCCTGGCTGCGTTTGAAAATTATGTGTAAAACTTATGGCATTGCTTTTTAAGGAATAAAGTTCATTGGCTCTATTCACAGCATTTACATTTGTGACATTTGATATGAGTGCAAAGTATAAGTTACCTTTTTGATCTTCATGTGCATTTTGAATTGGATTACCCATTGTACTAAAGCTTTCGGATCTTAGGGCAAATCTATTGAAGCGAATGACGTTGCCATTTATTCCATTTAAAATTGCATATACTTGCCCAGTTCTATTTCCAAGCGCTTGCACTAGTGTAGTACCTATATTAACAGTATTAAAAGCGTATACCCCAATTAAGACGTTATCATTCTGTAAATTTTTAATAAGATTTATAGAGGGTCTAGTAGCAGGATCGGAGGGATTTACGGTTGTATAAATAGATTTAGACCAAAGTAAATTACCATTAAAATCTACCTTCATCAACACATTCATTCCTTCTACTGTCACTGAATCATTGTAATTCCAACTAGTAAAACTTGGATTACCAATTGTAAAATAAATGCCTGTTTTAGATATTGTCATTTGACTAATAAAATCATTTGCAGGGGTGGCAATTTTTTTTATCCATACTATATTGCCCTCCTTATTATATTTGGCTATATAATTATCTTGTCCAGATTCAAAAGGTATTTTTAAACTATCTGCAGCATTTGTTATAGAATTAAATTTTGCTAATCCATGAAAAACACCTGTGGTATAAATTTGACCCTCTTTATCTTCAACCATACCCAAAATCATATCTTCCCTATCTCGATGTTTCCCAATAACTAAATTTTTCGAACGAAAAGTACTATCATATCTAAAAAGGCTCATATTCATAACCGGAAAAGTAACAGAGGGAAGTATATCCCCATTTTTAGCTAATCTTAAAGAATTTGTTGTTACACTTAATTGCATAAGTGGATTAACCCTGTTTTCTAAATAAAAAGTGTCTAATTTGAATGTTGAATTATACCTGAATAAATAAGGTAATATTGCTCCATTCGTATTAAAACGAATAGTATTGAGTGTGCTGTCTTTAATCAAAACTTCATCGGCAGAGGGAGATGCATTAAAATTCGCAATACTTGATGTAGCAAAAGTGATTAGTCGATTTGATTTATCAAAAACAAAACTCCTAACATTTTGTTGGCCTAATTTAACAATCTTAATTAATGCAAAGTTTTCGTCATAAATACGCGCATACTGAAAAGTATTTGTTCCTGATGTATAATCATAGCTAATACCATTGTCTGTGGCTTTTGCTTTTTTATTGATTAAAACCGCTTCATTATTTGTGTTTATTGCAAGTTCTGATACATCGGACCAAGAATTAGCTACAGAACCTAAATCCCTAAAATTTCTTACCGTGCCCACAGAGTCTATTCTTACTAAAATATTATTACTATTTGAATTAAGTGCCGCTGTTTGTCCAAAAACATAAATAGGATTAATATGAACCCCTTTGTAAGAAATGGCAAAAACAAGATGATTGTTTTTGTCTATTACTGGTCTAGAAATATTGAGTATTTCAATATTGTTTGCAGAAATTAAAGGGTTGGCAATATAGTCAAGCCATTTAATATTCCCTGTACTTTCATCTAACCTTGTTAATAACCACCTTGGTATATTAAGTATGCTCTGTCCATTAAAATTATAAACTGGATTAGCTATAACAGAGTCTTGAAATTGCCAGGTATTTAATGTTCCATTCGCTCGAGTTGTATGAATTAAATAAATCCTTCCATCATGGTCATTTATTACTTCTGACTTGGAGGGATCCCCACCAGAACTAATTGACGCTGAAAATCTTTTTGACCAAACATGATTTCCACTTGCATCCAATTTAGCAACATACCTTGATTGTGAGTAGCTAGTGATATTCGACAAAGAATCAATCGTGCTTGTGTAAAATGCGTTGCCGGCATAGGACCCTGTAAAATAGATATTCCCAACTTTATCACAACTTAATGATACCACAATATCTTCCGCACTTGATCCAAATGTTTTAACCCAAACAATCGAATCCTTAACATCGTACTTGATCATGAAAATATCAAAATCCCCTTTTGTTTGGATGGTAGTATTGCCTACTTGATGATAGCCCCTAAAATGACCAACCACGATATGGTTATTTTGACTATCAACTAATTGGCTTACAGGAATTAACTCATACTCAAAGAAGCCAAACTTTTTATCAAATTTTTTGGCTTGTCCAAAAACCACCATTGAAGCAACCATAAAGTAACAGAAACAGAAAAGCTTTCTCATAAATTTAATTTTATTAGTTAGCCTTTGGGGGAGTATTCAAATATATATAATTATATCAATATCCTAAATGTGCAATACTGCCTGCAAAATCGGCAAAGATTTAATCTCACTAAATTTTTTATAGTGCCAACTCAAAGAGAGTTGGAATAGTTCTAGTATTTTTTTTCTTTGTGCACCATTTAAATGAATGATTTCTAGTTCATTGTATAATTGCAAACTTAAAAACTTTGATGCGGTCTGTGCTTCGGCTGCTTCTAAAAAATAGGGATGCAGTGGTTTGTTTGCAACAAAATTTCCTTCATGCACATCTAAGATGGGTGTGTCTAAAGAATAAACACCTTGTAATCCGAATCCTAATGTTTGGCTTAAATGTATTAAAAAATAAATAGGCAAATTACTTACTAAGCCTGGCCCGCCTTTATCCAATTGCTTAAATGTATCTTCTATTAAATAAAATAATTCAGGATGAGGTTCTGGTTCTAGTGTTTGCTGTAGGACTTCTACAATATAAGTAGCCACTGCATTACGCAACACATCTGAATAAACATTTTGATAGACATAAGACCAACTCACTTCTTTCACCATCTGCATACTTTTCATTGGATAATGATACGCTTCCATTTGCAAGATAGCTCCGGGCTGATAAAACACCCCCTTGCTTGCACCTTTTTTACTGATGGTTCGAACACCTTTTACTATGTACTGTTGTAATCCAAAAAGTTCTGTGTAGATAGAAGCGATGACACTTGTATCTCCATATTTGGTCACGCGTAAAACAATACCCCTGGTGTTGTGTAACATAAATTATTCGAAAGTAACGATACTCTTAAACGCTCTTGAATTGTTGTAAAAACCTAATATCATTTTGTGAATACAAACGTAAGTCGTTGACTTGATATTTCAACTGTGCAATTCTTTCTACCCCCATTCCAAACGCAAAGCCTGTATACTTTTCAGGATCAATACCAAAATTCTCTAACACTTTGGGATGTACCATGCCTGAGCCTAAAATTTCCACCCAGCCAGTATGCTTACAAATATTACAACCTTTGCCTGCACAAATTTGACAACTGATATCCATCTCTGCACTTGGTTCAGTAAAGGGGAAATAACTTGGGCGAAAACGTACTTTCACTTCTTTGCCAAACATTTCTTGTACGAAAAAGTACAAGGTTTGTTTTAAATCTGCAAAGCTTACATTTTCATCAATATACAATCCTTCTACTTGATGAAAGAAACAATGTGCACGTGCAGAAATCGTTTCGTTTCTATACACACGTCCTGGACAGATCACACGAATTGGTGGTTTCTGAGTTTCCATAACACGTGCTTGCGTACTTGATGTATGTGTTCTTAATAACCACGCAGAATGATCTGCAGTTTTTTCTTCTACGTAAAACGTGTCTTGCATATCACGCGCAGGATGATCTTCTGGTAAATTCATGGCACCAAAATTGTGCCAATCATCTTCAATTTCTGGTCCTTCAGCAACTGCAAACCCTAATCTTTTAAAAATTGAAACCATTTGATTACGCACCAAGTTCAAGGGATGTCTTGTGCCAACTGGTGTTGGATCCCCTGGTAAACTAAAGTCCATACCAGTTTCTGCCTCTGCACTATCGCCTAGTGCTGCTTTCATGGCTTCAAATTTTTCTTCTGCGACAATTTTAAACGCATTCAATATTTGTCCAAATTCCTTCTTTTGTTCATTGGGTACATTTTTCATCTCACCCATGATCTGTTTTACCAAACCCTTGGTTCCCAAGTATTTAATTCTGAACTGCTCCAAAGCTTCCGCATTGGTTGCTTCTGACGCAGTAATTTCTTTTTTTATGTCTTCTATTTGCTGTAATAGTTGCTCCATGCTACGAAGATAAGAAGAAGGCGTGAAAACGCCTGATGATATGACCAACTAAACCTTTCGATGTTTTAAAAAATCACGCAAAATATCGTACATTCGTTGAAGCAATATATACATGGAGTACAATACAGCAAGAAGCATCATGGGGATGAGAGAGTAT
>CAZBJP010000063.1:0-2240 GCA_964492205.1 uncultured Sediminibacterium sp. | reverse complement strand
AGAACAAGCCCAAGTGGTGATTGAGTTGATGGGATTCCTAAACCCACAACTAAAAAACATCGAAGACTACAAACATAAATTATGGGATCACTTATTCTTTATGAGTGGTTTTAAATTAGAAGTGGACAGTCCTTATCCTATCCCAACTAAAGAAACCTATAAGCAAAAACCAGATCCTTTGCCTTACCCACAGCGCAAAATCAAATACGCACATTTAGGTAAGAATTTAGAATTGGTGATTGATAAAGCAATGGCAGAACAGGATCCTGAAAAGAAAACTGGTTTTGCGCATACCATTGCTCATTATATGAAATTGGCTTATAGTAACTGGCATAAAGAATTGGTGCAAGATGATGCCATTCGTAGTGAGTTAAATGCCATCACTGGCGGTGAATTGGAGTTTAGTAACACGCCATATATCAAACACCGTAATCAAAATTTTGAACGTGATGAATACCGTCCTGCTGGTGGCCGATGGCAGAATAATCGCAACAGGCCTGGTACTGGCGGTGGTAGAAACAATAACAACCGCAACTTCAAAAAAAGATTTTAATCTTTCTTTTAAAATAGTTAATCCCATCTTCTACATGATGGGATTTTTTATGCAATGAAGTAAAGAAAAAGTTTATTTTCGGTTTACAATTATATTTTTATGAGTTCATTTGAAGTAAAAGGAGGCAAAGCGTTAAAAGGAACTATTGTTCCTCAAGGTGCAAAAAACGAAGCCCTACAAATATTGTCAGCAGTGGTTTTAAGTGTTGATCCAATTACAATTTCTAATATTCCCAATATTGTTGATGTGAACTTACTCATTGAGTTATTACACGAAATGGGTGTGCGTGTCGAAAAAATAGCAGAAGGAACTTATCGTTTTCAAGCAGATCAAATTGATCCCGCTTATTTAGCATCAGAAGCATTTAGAACAAAAAGCGGTCGCCTACGTGGAAGCGTAATGCTTGCTGGGCCAATCTTAGCGCGCTTTAAAAAAGCGTATTTAGCAAAACCAGGAGGAGATAAAATTGGTCGCAGAAGATTAGATACACATATCATTGGTTTTCAAAAATTAGGCGCTACTTATGCTTATGATGCAGATTTAGCCTGCTTTACATTGACCGCACCAACACTTAGAGGAAGCTATATGTTATTAGATGAACCTTCTGTAACAGGTACTGCAAACATTGTAATGGCAGCAGTTCTTGCAGAAGGTATCACTACAATTTACAATGCAGCTTGTGAACCCTATTTACAACAGCTTTGCAACTTGCTGAATCGCATGGGTGCAAAAATTACTGGTATCGGTAGTAATTTATTAACCATTGAGGGCGTAACAAAATTAACAGGTACAGAACACCGTATTTTACCCGACATGATTGAAATTGGCTCTTTCATAGGACTTGCAGCAATGACCAAAAGCGAAATCACTATTAAAGATGCGGGTGTGCAACACTTAGGAATCATTCCAGAAAAATTTAGGTTGCTTGGTATAGATTTTAAAATTCAAGGAGATGATATTCATATTCCTGCGCAAGAAGATTATGAAATACAAACTTATATGGATGGAGGCATCTTAACCATTTATGATAATCCTTGGCCAGGCTTCACACCCGACTTATTAAGTATTGTTTTAGTCACCGCAACACAAGCAAGGGGCTCGGTACTTATTCATCAAAAAATGTTTGAGAGTAGATTGTTTTTTACAGATAAATTAATTGATATGGGTGCACAAATTATTTTATGTGACCCACATCGCGCCACAGTGATTGGCCTTGGTCGTAAATATCCTTTACGAGGTATCACTATGAGTAGTCCAGACATTAGAGCAGGACAGGCATTGCTCATTGCTGCATTGAGCGCAGAAGGCAAGAGCACGATTCAAAACATTGAACAAATTGACCGTGGCTATCAATATATTGACACTCGTTTACAAGCGATGGGTGCAGATATAAAAAGAATTTAAAAATAAAAGACCCATTGAGTGATCTGTTACAACCATTAGAGCATTTAAAAAGGCCACGAATACGTGGCCTTTCTCTTTACATTATTGAAAGTATTAAACTGCTAAAGCTTTGTTGTAGTTTAATACTTTGCTGGAACACCTGGTTTTGGTGTACTATTTTTTATAAATACCCTTAAATGGTCATTACTTGTTGATAGATCTTCTTTTCTTAAATACATCATATGTCCACTACGGTAACCTTCCCAGAACATTCTGTCTTGAATTTTTCCTGCTGGATCCATCT
>CAZBJP010000062.1:9586-9827 GCA_964492205.1 uncultured Sediminibacterium sp. | reverse complement strand
AGCTAAAAATAACAACAAAAAAAGTAGTCACAATCTTTGAAAAAGTAGCATTCCAACCTAGGGCTTCCACAAACAACTTAAGAAAGATATAGTTAAGGAAAATACAGCCTAATACCACCATAAAGTACCTAAAAAGTTGCTTTGTCTTTCGTACTGAAGTCTCCTGAAATACCACATAACGGCTCAAATAAAAGCCAATGGGGAAAGTCACAGTAAAGCTGATCATAAATGAGGCAATATG
>CAZBJP010000062.1:0-9533 GCA_964492205.1 uncultured Sediminibacterium sp. | reverse complement strand
CAGACGGTAACACTACTTTATGCAACTGATCCAAAATTTAAAGCAGGCCACTGCACATGCACTTCAAGAAATCTATCAAGTTCAAATAAAAAGTGAACAGGTATTAGTTAATGCAACCAAGCCAGAGATCGAGGGTGATTACACCATCGTACTCTTTGCATTTGTAAAACAATTAGGCAAAAGCCCAGATGAATTAGGTAACGCATTAGGTAATGCTATTAAAGTTAGTATGCCTGGAATTATTACCGATTTTAATATTGTAAAAGGCTTTTTAAATTTTACCATCAGTGATCAATTTTGGTTGGACTATATTAAAACTACAAACATTGCAAAATTAATTACACCTACTTCACACCCAAGAAAAATAATGGTGGAATACTCCTCCCCAAACACCAACAAGCCTTTACACTTGGGGCATCTTAGAAATAACTTTTTAGGCTGGAGTATTGCAGAAATATTAAAGCTACAAGGAAACGAGGTGGTGAAAACATGTATTGTAAATGATAGAGGGATTCATATTTTTAAAAGCATGATCGCTTGGCAATTATTTGCGAATGGTGCAACACCAGAATCAACCCACCAAAAAGGAGATCATTTTGTAGGTGATTACTATGTAAAATATAATGACGCTTATAAGGCAGAGGTGGAACAACTCATTGCAGGGGGTATGTCAAAAGAGGAAGCCGAAAAAGAAGCCCCGATTCAAAAAGCAGCGCAAGCCATGTTATTGAAATGGGAACAAGGAGATACGGAAACTATAGCGCTTTGGAAGCGTATGAACGAGTGGGTATATTCAGGCTTTGATGTGACCTATAAAAAAATTGGATCTGATTTTTTCAAAACTTATTACGAGAGTAATACTTATTTATTAGGAAAGGACTTAGTAGATCTAGGATTACATAAAAAAGTATTTTACCAAAAAGAGGATAGTTCAGTTTGGATTGATTTAACTAATGAAGGTTTAGACGAAAAAATTGTGCGTAGAAAAGATGGTACATCTGTATACATCACACAGGATATTGGCTTGGCTGAATTAAAGCAAAAAGAATTTAATGCTGATGCAAGTATCTATGTAGTGGGAGACGAACAAAACTACCATTTTAAAGTATTAAAGTTGATCTGTCAAAAATTACAATTACCTGCATCGGATGGTATTTACCATTTAAGTTATGGCATGGTGGAATTGCCTACTGGCAAAATGAAGAGCAGAGAAGGTACTGTGGTAGACGCTGATGACTTAGTTGATGGCATGATTCAAATTGCAAAAGAAAAAACCGAGTCATTGGGAAAGGTGGATGATTTTAGTACTGAAGCTTTAGAAAAATTATATGACACTATTGGATTGGGCGCTTTGAAGTTCTTTTTGTTAAGGGTTGACCCTAAGAAAAAAATGATTTTTAACCCAGAAGAAAGTATTGACTTCCATGGTTTCACAGGGCCCTTTATTCAATATACCCATGCTAGGATCAAAAGTATTTTAAGAAAGACGGGCACTGAAGTGCAACAAATTGGTGTTGATTTATTGCCATTAGAAAAAGCATTAGCGATGCAATTAGCAAGTTTCTCAGCAGAGGTAAATGAAGCTGCTGAATCACTTGACCCTTCTAAATTAGCTATTTACGCATTTAACTTGGCTAAATTATTCAATAGCTTCTATGCGGAATTATCGATTGCCAATGCGGAATCTGAAGACAAGAAAAATTTAAGAATACAATTGGGCATACTTACAGCTGCTACCTTAAAACAAGCAATGCATGCATTAGGTATTGAAGTGCCTGAGCAAATGTAATTTTGGATCTATTATTTAGTCCTCAAATCCCCAATCTGTTTTCAATTGAGCTAATTGTGCAGCAGGTAAACTACATTGGTCATAATGTCCAGCATTTCTTTTTTGCCGCATTGCCTCATAGATAGTTACAGCACATGCCACAGATATATTTAAACTTTGTATAATTCCCATTTGTGGAATAATAAAATTACCATCTGCTAATGCTCTCAACTTATCTGAAACACCATCGTGTTCATTTCCAAAAACAAGTGCAACAGATTGTGTAAAATCAATCGCATATAAATCAATCGCATCACTTGATAAATGAGTCGTTAAAATAGTTTTAAATTTTTTACGTACATCTGTGACACATTTTTCAACATCATTATATTCATGAATGGTCAACCATTTGATTGCACTGCTACTACTCTTATAACCAAAATGTTTGTACCTTGGTAATTCTGTACTTAATACGTATACTTCTTGAATTCCTACTGCATCACAAGTTCTTAAAACAGCAGATATATTATGTGGATCTTGTACATTCTCCATAATCACCGTCAAATTAGGTTGGCGTTGATTTAAAACTTTTAATAATTTTTCTGTGCGCTCTGGTGTCATTCAATTTAATTAAATCAATTCATTATTCGTTTTATCAAAGGGCATTCTAAAAGCAACGCCTAATCCTGGATGCAAAAGTGGCTCAATGCTACCATTTTGATTGTTAAAATGATAGTTCAATCCAATCCCATTTAATTGGGTCATCAACAAAGGCCCATCCATATCTACATAATCCAACTGAGGCAAAAATTGAGCAATGGCTGCAGAACCAATAACAGATTCATTCATACTGCCCATCATGACTTTCAAGCCTAATGTTTTTGCTTCCTTAATCATTCTTAAAGCAGGTGTTAAACCGCTGCATTTAGTCAGCTTGATATTGATACCATGAAAATATTGAGCGCAAGTAGCCACGTCTTTTTCAAGTACACAACTTTCGTCTGCAAATAAAGGCAGACTAGATTGTCTTTTTAGCAGCTCCATGCCTTCCCAATTATCTTTAGCCAATGGTTGTTCCACTAATTCGACACCTAAATTGGCTAATGCAGGAATTTTGATCAATGCTTCCTCTGTCGTCCATCCAGCATTGGCATCTACACGAATTGGTTTATCCGTATGCTTTCTTAAAGCAGTAATCATTTCAATGTCATAATCTGTACCAACTTTAACTTTATAAATAGGCCATGGATGAGCTTCCATTTTTTGCACCATCTTTTCAATAGGATCAATACCTAATGTGTAATCACAGATAGGTGGCAAGTTATTGCCTGAAGTTGCCCAAGTGGTATTCCAAAGTTGATGCAAGGGCTGTTTTTTCATCTGTCCCCATAAATCCCAACCTGCCATGTCTAAAGCACATACTAAAAAGGGATCATCAGGAAAAAGATGATGCAGAAAATGCCAAAACCTTTCAGGGTCTATTAAAGCAAATTTCTCAATTAATTTTCTATTCTTTTCTAATTGCTCCATCATGGATGCAACCGTGACATCATAATAGACAATGGCTGGTGCTTCTCCAAAACCAGCCCAATTACCCATTGACAATCTTACCATCAAACTATGTTGATGTGTTTTTGTTCTTCCATTAGAAATCGTAAATGGATATTCAAAAGGTAAACTTTGTTCCCAAAAATCTAATTGCACAAGTTTTTTATTTAATATATTGGATAAATAAAATGACTATCTACCACTGGCTTTAATCAAGTGAAACCATTCTTGATTAAATTGATCTGCTTCCAATAGTTGTTCCAAACTCAAATGCATCCTATACCTCCAATAATGTTTTGGATTAGCAGGCACATTAATACGTTCTTCATTTGGGTCTGCTCTACGTATCGATTCATCAATGCCCATAAAATCTTGCAATTGAAAAATGGCCCACATAGATGGCGCATATAAATGTTGTAACAAAATTGCTTTATTGATCCATCCATCGCAATAAACTGGCGCTTCACCCCACTGCCCAATTTCTTGGTTATAAAACTGTTGTGTTTTAGCTCTGTCTTCTTCCCACCAACCTCTAATAGTACTAGTATCATGTGAAGAAGGTGTCACCACACTTAAATAAGGCGCATCATTAGGATGAAAAAATGTTTTGTGCGTTGCTTTAGGCATTCTTTGTACTTCTAAACTTAGCATACCCAGTTGATACATCACATGTGGCACACAGGATGGAACTAAACCTAAATCTTCTCCGCAAATTAACATATTAGTTGAACGCTTCAACATCGGCAATTTCTTCATTGCTTCTTTTTCCCAAGCAGCATCCTGTCTTTTGAAGAAATAATCTACATATAGCTCATTCATTAAATGTTTAGACCTTTCGTCTAAATGTTGAAAAGAACTAGTATGACCAATATTAAATCTAAAATGATATTCCTGAGGTTTATCTCCTTCCATCAAGATCACATTGGCAATTAAATTAAATAAACCCTGTTTTAATTTTGCATTAGCTTCTGACTGAAGCTCGTTTGCAAAATAGGCTTCTACTGCACGTTGTGTTTTAAACTTAGGCAATAAAGCATAATGACCATCTCCAATAGCTTCTAAAAAATTTGTCTTCACATAATCATTGTCGTATCCAAATTCATGAAATAAAATTGTTTCATTGATATACGGCATCGTAAATCTATAATGATCAAAAGCAATTCCTTTTGCACTGAATTCATTAATACCTACAGGAATAGCAGGTACAAAATGCCCTAATATGCCTTCCACTGCGTGCATTGGTATACTCCAAATTCTAAAAAATCCTAAAATGTGATCAATTCTAAATGCATCAAAATAATATTTCATCTGATCAAACCTAGACTTCCACCATGCAAAATCATCGGCTGCCATCACTTCCCAGTTGTAGGTTGGGAAACCCCAGTTTTGACCTGCCACTGCAAAATCATCTGGTGGTGCGCCCGCCTGCATATCCATATGAAATAAATTCGGATGTTGCCATGCATCTGCACCAAATCGGTACACACCAATTGGGATATCCCCTTTCAGCACAACACCTTGTGAATGTGCATAGTCTGTGGCAGCTTTCAACTGTAAATGTAAATGGTATTGTACAAAATAAAAGAAAGCTATGTCCTTATAGGTCTTTGATTTTGGATCTACTAATTGGGCAATTTCTGCTGTATTAAATTTAGCATGATTAGGCCAAGTATTAAAATCAACTGTACCATACAAATCTCTTAAATAAGAAAATGTACTATAAGGTACCAACCAATCTTGATTGGCATCAAAAAATGCTTTAAAAGACTTAGTTGCTAAATCCCTTTCCCCATTTACTGCATAGACTGCTTTTAATGCTTCCCACTTTAAAGCTATTACTTGGTCATAATCCATATCAGCTAAAGCATTTAATGTAGCTTGTTTTACAACTGCAGAATGAATTATTTTTTCCTGACCGGCATCCACCAAATCAGACAATCGAATATACATTGGATGTAATGCAAATGCAGATATAGCAGCGTAAGGATAAGAATCTAACCAACTATGTGTAGCTGTCGTATCATTAATAGGTAATAATTGAATCAATTTTAATCCAACTTTTTTAGCCCAATCTGCCAACAACTTGATATCACTAAACTCTCCTACCCCTAAACTTTTTTCAGACCTTAAAGAAAATACCGGAATAGCCACACCAGCGCCTTTCCATTGTGCATGACCAACCTGTGCAAATCCATCTTGTGCAAGCACTAATTTACCAGTACCAACCGGTTCATACAATACCCTATTATTTCCTGCTTCAAATGATATAAATACTTTTTGCACTGTATCATATACGCCGTATTTGTATACAAAAGGGAAATTACTATCGCTCAAATTCAGGGCAATTTCAAAATAAGGCTTGTCAATGATTTTATTTAATACTACTGACTTTTTTGTATCCCATGCACCTACTTCTTTTGCTTCTCCAACCATGCAAATTGTTTGATGTGGGGCTAGTAGAGGCGCTTTTACCCTAAAAACATGTGTCGCATTTTTATTGTACGAAGACTTTACTTGTCTTTTTGATTGTTCTAGTAAAACATTTGCAAAAGGTGCTGTATAAAAAGCGTTGTCAGTATAACCAGTGAAGTTCCATGCATCTATTAAAACCAATTCTTTACTAGTTATATTATATGTATCAATTGATTTATCAGCGCCCCAATCAAAACTTCTAGTTCCATCCGCATTTTGAATAAAATAACTGTAAACAATCTCACCTTCTTTTAATAAACCTTTTGTTTCTAAATGTAACACCCAATAATCGTCATTCAAATAGACCATCGGAATTGCTTGATCAATTTTACCATTTCCTAATAATGGATGATCACCTGTAATGAAAATAGCTTGACCAAAACTAGTCTTGTACCTTAAGTGAAAGTTCAGTTTTTCAATCATATGCAATCGTTTTTCGAACGGCAATAAAGATAATTACAATTCACTGAAATAGACTTAACTAATCAAATTATTGTATCTTGCTTTCGATCACGAAAGGCACAAATGGACAAAATAATTATCTACACTGATGGCGCTGCGAGAGGCAATCCTGGACCTGGCGGTTTTGGAGCTATATTGATCTGGGGAGACAAAGTAAAAGAAATTGCTGAAGCCTACCGACATACCACTAATAACAGAATGGAACTTTTGGCTGTCATTAAAGCCATATCTATTCTAAAGACAAAGAAATTACCCATCCTTATTTATACTGACAGTAAGTATGTAGTGGAATCTGTTGAAAAAAAATGGCTAGACAATTGGATTAAAACAGATTTTAAAGGAGGCAAAAAAAACAAAGACTTATGGTTGGCATTCTATGAACTTTCCAAAGAATACAAAGTAAAATTTCATTGGGTAAAAGGCCATGCAAGTAATCCATTCAACAATAGATGTGATGAAATGGCAACTGAAGCTGCCGATGCTGGACCTTGGCAAATTGACGAATTTTACGAAGCAGAAACCAACTTTGGTTGAACGAGTTTAAAACCACCAAATAAAACCGCACCAAATACTAAAGTGCCTGCTACACTATATCCATAAAACGGCAGTCCGTCGACCATAGTTTGTACTAACCCAACAAGTGTTAAAGGTCTTTGATAGCCACCAAAACTTGCCCATACCATGAAGTTAGATACAAGAAAATAAACAGTAGGTGCTGCAATAAAATTGCCAACAAATTTATTTAATTTATTTGTTTGTAATCCAAATCCAAATATTGTAGTAGCTGCAATTAATAAATAATTCTGCCATTGTCCTTCATAAAATCCTTGAATTGGACTTAAATGATTGATGTACAAGACTTGGTATAATAGATCTGATAAAAACATAGATACCAATGGTAATACAAATGCAAAGTGTTTGTTTTTTACAAACAGAGCGCCACTAAACAAAGCAATGGCAATTTGTGGCGCAAAGCCATATGGACGTCCAGGCAATATTCTATATAATGCACTAGTTGCAATCATTATAATTAAAGCGATCACTATTTCTTTGTTCAGTTTCATCAGTTGCTATTTATTAATTTCTTTTATATAAAACAAATATACATATTTGGTGGTTTTAATCATGAATGATTTTCCTCAAATGTGTATAAATTGACTAAGGGACAAATGATTTGAATAAAACGACCATTTCTGAACCTATTTGATTTATAGAATACGCTTCATTGGCCTTTACTACAGCCAATTCGCCGGGCTTTAATTCAATCCCATTCAACACGGCCGATCCTTGCATTACTAAAAACATTTCTAAGGAGCCAGTTTGGTTTGTGTAAGTTTCTCCCTTAGGTAAGGCAATTTTAGTTAAACCAAAATCGGGTACGGGACAAGGAAATTGTAATTCAAAAGGACCTATCACATCTCCTTTCAACACATGAGGAATTGTTGGCTCAAATTGCACATGCTGAATTAGTTCATCAATATCTATATGTTTTGGCGTTAATCCCCCCCTTAACACATTGTCACTGTTAGCCATCAATTCAATATTTTGCCCTTCTAAATAAGCATGTAATAATCCAGCTCCCTGGAATACACCATGATATTTAGGCACATTGACAATGTTCAAGATATAAATAGATAAAATTCCTTTATCAATATTGGATGCAGGAACTACCCCTCCATAATATTTATTAGCCCACCAATGTGGATGCGCTTTATCTACCTTGCCTGACGCTACTGCTTCAACTGCCATGGTCAACAAAGGTTTTAAGATGGCATCTGACTTTTCATTGGGTAAACGCATAAAATAACTATACAAACCTGCGAAATCATCCTTGCCAAAAATTGACAATAAAGGATGAAGTGGTTCCAAACTAGACAGCCTTAACTTCAGTTGATCTACAGTCATAAATCCATGTAACAACCAAAAATCACTTAAAGCAACCATAACTTCTGGCTTATGATTTTGATCTTTATAATTTCGATTGACTGCATCGATAGGTATACCAGCTAGTTGTTCTTTTTCGTAACCTATGGCTGCATTCAATTTTGAAGGATGCACTTGTATGCTCAACATCTTCTCAACATCCAATATTTTAAATAAATAAGGCAAACTTCCAAATTTTTCAGCAGTCTTAGTGCCTAAAAATTGAACGGCATTATTTTGAATCAATTGATCTAAAGCTATCGAACCCGATTCGGTTTCTACTAATGATGGAGCTGATGGATGCGCACCCATCCAATACTCTGCAAATGGCTGTAAAGATGTATTTGATAACTTCATGAGTTGAGGAATAAATGTTTTACCACCCCAATCATAATGCCTATGTATTCCTTGTAATTTATACGCTGTGTTCATGAATTACTTTTAACTACTTTCCTGTTTTCTCAAAGCATATTTAATGAGTCAACACAACAAAGATACTGGGTTTTTAGGCGAAAATAAAGCAGCCGAATACCTGATTCAACATGGCTATACAATACTCAATAGGAATTGGCGATTCAAACATTTAGAAATAGACATCATAGCTTCCAAAGAGCATTGCCTGCATATCATAGAAGTTAAGACAAGATGGACAACCAACTTTGGTTTCCCAGAACAACGTATTGATGCGCAGAAAATGCAATTTTTAAAAAACGGAGCCGCCTTATTCCAGTACCAGCATCCTAATTGGAAAAGGATTCAATTTGATGTTATAGCGATACAATTATACACGCTGGAAAAATGGGAAATCTTTTTTATCGAGGATGTCTATTTTTAGAAAGGCAATAGTTTATTGCATAGACAACTTCATCTTTTCAACTAACTTATAAGTGGCTGGGCAATACTCCACGTTCTGTTTGTGAACATGAATATATTCTACAAATTTCTTCTTAGTTAAATGAGGAAAACCAGCACAATCTGCAGGACGTACTTCATAGATGGAGCACATATTGGTAGTCAAATTCAAGAACTGACAAGGCCTTGAAGCATTTAACCAATCATTGTCCTTTTTATCATACTCCAACCAAGTTGCTTTAAATTCCGCAGGTTTCATTTCCAAATATGCCGCAATTCGTTTGATGTCTTTTGTCGTAAAAGTTGGACTCATTGACTTGCAACAATTAGCACAAGATAAACAATCCACTTCTGCCCAAACTTCTGGACTTAATTGAGCTGTAAGTTGATCTAATTTTTTTGGATTTTTCTTTTCTATCTTTGTCAAGAAGGATCTGAATTGTTTTACGTTAAGTCTAACTTTCTGCTTAAATGACCTTAAATTTACTTGCATAGGGATATGAATCTG
>CAZBJP010000061.1:2203-9922 GCA_964492205.1 uncultured Sediminibacterium sp. | reverse complement strand
ATGTTTATATTAACAACACCGGCCTTAATTTTTTGAGCAAACCACATTGCTTTGTCTATATTTATTGTATGAATTGCTGCAGTTAATCCATAAATAGAATCATTAGCAAGATTTAAAGCCTCCCTTGTATTTTTTACTTTTTGTATAGTTGCAACAGGTCCAAAAATTTCATTTTGTAAAATTTCAGAATCGTTATCCTCAATTTCAATCAAAGTTGGATTAATATAATAACCTTTATAATTCTGTGTATTTTTTGTGCCACCACATAATAATTTTCCTCTATTTTCTATAGCTTTTTCAATATTGTTTAATATATGCTTTTCTTGTTTCTTATTTATAACTGGCCCTAAATCATCATCATCATTAATTCCTAATTTTAACTTATTTGTTTCATCAATAAGTTTATTAATAAATATTTCATAAATATCACTTTCTACAATAATTCTGCTTGAAGAAGCACATCTTTGACCTGCATTACTGAAAGAACTTAATAATGTCCACTTAACTGCTTGTTCTAAATTTGCATCATTGCATATCACAATTGGATTTTTTCCACCTAATTCAAGTGAAATTCGTGTTAAATTTTTTCCACAGACTTCAGCAATATGTTTACCTATTTTTGTTGAACCAGTAAAACTTATTAACTGAATTTGATTGGATTCAATAATCTTTTGACCAATTTCAGATCCTAAACCATGTAAAACATTTATTACTCCGTCTGGTAAATCAGAACTTTTGGAAATTTTTGCCAAAAAAAATGCTAATTCTGGTGCATCCTCACTTGATTTTATAATTACACTATTCCCGCATATTAATGCTGGAAAAAGCTTCCAAATTATGTTTGCTAATGGAGTATTTGCAGGCACAATTAAAGCAGCAACTCCAATAGGGCATCGAGTTGTATGTGAAAATTTACAATCGACTCCTGATGTTAATGAATTACTGTAAAGTCTCATTCCTTCTCCTGAATAAAATCTACACAGTGAAATACATGCACTTAATTCTAATTCAGAATTTTTGATGGACTTTCCAGTTTCTTTGGAAATTAGCTCACATAATTTTTCTTTATTTTCAATAATTAATTGAATATAATTGTCCAGAATCTTTCCTCTTTTAACTGGATTATATGATGACCAAATTTCAAATCCAAGTGATGCATATTTAATTGCCCTTTCTAGGCAAGTAATATCAGAATTAATGAATTCAGAAATTATTTCACCATTATGTGGGTTAAACTTTCTAATATAAGTTGAATTAGAAGATTTGTATTCTTCTCCATTTATCCAATTGTGAATTATGTTTATCATTTTAATTAAAATAAATTAAAAAATCTTCTTTTCCAGGATTATTACTAAAATCTAAATTAGATTTATTATATAAACCCTGCTTAACATTCTTTGGATCATTCTTGATATTTATTTTTTTATTGATAAATGTCAATTCCCAACAGTTCGGAGAAGATATTTCCTTACAGTATGGTGCAAAATTATTCGCATGAACGTGTGTGATATAAAAATATTCTTTTAAATCGTCAAGTTGTTTATAAAATAAATCCAACATTATGTCTAAGTTGTGGAATTCAATAACTAAACCATTGATTTTATTATGATTTATTAAAATTTCATTTACTAATCTATATTCATGACCTTCAATATCGATTTTCAAAAAAAAGTTCTCACTTTCAGTTGATTTTTGAAAAACTTCATTCAAAGTAATTGTTGATTCATCTTTATAACTAGAAACAAACAATGAATAAAATGAAACTTTTGATTCATTTACAAATTTTTTAAACCCATTATATATTCTATACTTGTTTTTTAAATTAAAAAAATAATTTCTTAGAAATTCTTTTTTGAGAAACATTTTTATGATGAATGAAATTGAAATAGAATTTATTAAATAATTTAAAAAATCTAATTTGAATTTTTTCAAATTGACACTGCCATCATACATTGTAATGTATGCATTTGTCTTCTCATAATAGTCGGTTTCAAAAGACCAATCAACACTAACACCAAAACTTATTAAAGGTGTATTCGTTATAGCTGATTTATTTATAACATAACCACCATCATGATTCCTACCTAATCGAATTAAATCATTTGATTCAATTGGCTTAATTTGATCGAAAAAATTTTTATTCATATTAATTAAATTGCTGTCCATCCTCCATCAATTGTTAAAGACGAACCTGTCATATATTTAGATGCATCCGATGCTAAAAATAATAAAGCACCATTAAATTCTTGTCTATCTGCCATTCTCCCAATTGGTATTCTTTTTGAATAAGCATCTACAAATTCTTTTTCTTGTTCATTATAAACGCCTGAAATTACTAAAGTGTTAACTCTAACAGACTTTTTAGCCCAATAAACTGCTAAATATCTTGTCAAATTCATAATTGCAGATTTTGAAACTGAATATGCCACGGGTTTAAAATATATTTCATCTCTATTTCTTCTATAGTCATAAATACTTTGGTCGGGTGAAACTACTCCATAAATTGAAGAAATATTAATTATTGAACCTTTATTGTTTTGTGCCATAATCGCACCGAAATATTTGCACATTAAGAATACACTCTTTAGATTAACATCCATAACTTTATCCCATGATGACTCAGGATATTCTTCAAATGGACCATTCTCTTCTAATGGAGCATTTGGTGGTGAATCGATTGCTGCATTATTTATTAATACTGTAGGGTTTCCAAAAACTGACGAAATTGCTTTTATAGAAGATTCTATGTTTTTTGAATTTGTAATATCAATTTGAAAAAATTTAAACTTTTCATTGTTTTTTTTTTCGATTAAATCAATCTTTGAATTTTTTGAAATATCTACTCCTATTACATATGCTTCATTTTGCAAAAAATAATTACAGTATTCAGATCCTAAGTTACCAGAAACACCTGTAATAATTACAACCTCATTTTTAACACTTATCATTTATTTAATTATAATTTAAAAATATAATATCGCAGAATTCACGTACTGCACCTTCTCCACCTTTTTTTGAAAGTTTTAATTTAATAAAAGGTAAAATTTCATCAAAAGAATCAGATACACCAATGGGAAATCCAACAATTTTTAGTGCTGGTAAATCATTAATATCATTTCCAATAAAAGCAATATTGGCGAGGTCAATATTATTAATACGACTCCATTGATTTAAAGCTTCACTTTTATCCTTAACATTTTGTATGCATTCAATTTCCAATTTTTGGGCTCTTTTGCTTACAACAACATTTTTTTCTGTTGAAATAATCGCTAATTTAATTCCTAATAATTTTAGTTTTGTTAAACCAATACCATCACTTCTATAACATTTTACAGATTCAAAACCATGTTCATCAACATAAACATAATTATTTGTAAAAACTCCATCAAAATCAAAAATTACAGCTTTTATATTTTTATAATCCATTATTTTAAAATTTCGAAAGTAAAATTATCGTCTTCATTTAAATCAGAAATTAATTTCTTCCCGATTATATTTTCAATTTCATAAGGAGGTAAGCCTCCTCCAGGAGATTTTATTGCAATATCATTTTCTGTAATCACATGACCTTCTTTTAGATCATATTTAGCAACAAGTGATTTGGCCATTTTTTTTAGTGGTCTTTTTTCGCTTTCTAAAAGTTGTTTATCTGAACTTCCTAATAAAACAGGAATTCTATTAAGATTTCGAATTAATTTTCTCAAACCCTCAGGTTCAAGGGAAAAAGATTGATCTGTTCCTTTCCATGAACGATTTAAAGTAAAGTGCTTTTCAAAAACTCTTGCTCCTAGCATGTATCCAACGGATGCAGCATCTATGCCATTTTCATGATCAGACAAGCCAATTGTTATTTCAGGGAATAGTTTAATTAATTCCGGGATTACGTTTAAATTCATGTCTTCGACATTAGCTGGATAAGAAGCGGTACAATGAAATAAAACTAAATCTTTATTATATTGTAAAATATTATCAACAGCTCTTTTTATATCAGTAAATGTGCCACCTCCCGTACTCAATAAAACTGGTTTATTTTGCTGTGCTATGCGTTTTTGTAAGGGTGTATTTAACAAATCGCCAGAGGCAATTTTAAAAGCAGGCATATCTAAATCAATTAAAAAATCTAAGCTTTCAAAATCAAAAGCTGTAGCAAAAAATGTAATATTAATTTCATTTGCATACGATATCAATTCTTGATATTGACTTTTATTAAATTCAAGAAATTCTCTATGTTCTCCATAAATAGGTGCATAGCTATTTTCACTGTTATAAGGCTCTGTGTATAGCTTTTTTGTATATAATGTTTTATTATTTCTTTTTTGAAGTTTGACAGCATTTGCACCAGCTTCTTTTGCTGCTAAAAACATCGCTTTGCATGTATCCAAATTTCCCTGATGATTATGTCCGATTTCTGCTATAACATAAACAGTGTCTTTTTGTACCTTTGCATTTTCTAAAAATGATTTCATAATTTTAATTTTTTAAATTTAATTCTTTATCGATAATTCGATCGATGGTTTGATAAAAATTACTATTTATTTTAATATTTAACTTTGTTTGAATTTTTGTATTATCACCATATATTTCAATTATTTCATTTTTTTTGTAGAGCTTAGGATCAATAATTATTTTATTGATATCTAAGCTTAATTTTTTGAAAACATATTTTACAATTTCAATCAATTTAATTGATTTTCCAGTAGAAATTATAAAATTATCAGGATTATTTAATTGAAGAATTTTCCACATTATCTCACAATACTCTTCAGCATCTCCAAAATCTCTACTAATATTTAAATTACCAAATTCAATATATTCAATTTCTTTTTTTTGTAATTTAATTGCAGAAGTTACTAATTTCTTTATAAAAAAATTTTCTTTTCGAAGAAATGACTCATGATTAAACAGAATAGCATTAGAGCAAAATAAATTATAAACTTCGCGATATAAATTAACTATATTATATGCACTTGCTTTTGAAATTGAATAAGGATTATTAGGATTCGGGATATGGTTTTCGTTTATTGGCAATTCGAGAGAATTTCCATATATTTCAGAACTTGAAGCTTGTAAAAATTTAGTATTATAATTATTTATTCTAATACATTCTAATATATTTAAAACACTTAAATAATTATATGTTAATGTTTCAAAAGGATTCTTAAATGATTCAGATACGGAGCTTTGTGAAGAAAAATTAAAAAATTCAATTGGTTTATATTTTGAAAAAACTTCAGTTATAGAATTGATTGATAAAAGATCAACTTCTTCTATAGTATAATTATTTTTATTTTCAGTTAATTGAGCACTATTTCTAGTTAATCCAATTATATTATAATTTTTATCAGATAGAAACTCTGCTAATAATGTTCCATCTTGACCCGAAATGCCACTTATAAATATATTCTTTTTCAATAAAACTCTAATTATTAAGTATGACTTAAATCATGTTGTACCATTTCGTGTATTAACATTTTTAAATCATACTTTGGTTCCCAACCAAGAATTTGCTTTGCCTTATTAGGATTACCAATTAATAAATCTACTTCTGTGGGTCTAAAATATTTAGAACTTACTTTTACAACAATTTGACCTTTAATAAAATTAAATTTGTTATCTGATTCTTCAACAATACCTATCTCATTTTCATCTTTACCTTCAAATCTCAATTTTACACCAACCTCATTAAAAGCAATTACTAAAAAATCTCTTATAGAAGTTGTAATACCTGTTGCCAAAACAAAATCTTCAGGTTTTTCCTGTTGAAGCATCAAATACATCCCATATACATAATCTTTTGCATGACCCCAATCTCTCTTTGAACTTAAATTCCCAAGAATTACACATTTTTCCTTTCCAAGTGCTATACGAGCAATTGATCTTGTGATTTTTCTTGTTACAAATGTTTCACCTCTCCTCTCAGACTCATGATTAAATAATATTCCATTACAACAGAATATGTTGTAAGCCTCTCTATAATTTACTGTAATCCAATAAGCATACATTTTAGCGACTGCATAAGGAGATCTTGGATAAAATGGAGTAGTTTCGGTTTGTGGTACTTCTTGTACCATTCCATATAGTTCAGAAGTTGATGCCTGATAAATTTTTGTTTTGTCTTTTAGTCCTAAAATACGAACTGCTTCTAAAATTCTTAATGTACCAATTCCATCAGCATTAGCAGTATATTCTGGAGTCTGAAAACTTATATGTACATGACTCATTGCCGCTAGATTATAAATTTCATCTGGTTTAATCTGATTAATTAGACTAATGATATTCGCACTATCGGTTAAATCTCCATAATGTAAATAAAAATTTTCACTATTATCATAGTTCCCAGACAAAATATGATCTATTCTAGATGTATTAAATAATGATGTTCTTCTTCTTAGTCCATGAACTTCATATCCAAGTGATAAAAGTAATTCAGCTAAATAAGAGCCATCTTGACCTGTAATTCCTGTGATTAATGCTTTTTTCATGATAATTTAAAAAATGAATGAATTTAACTATTTGAATTAAAACTATTCTCTGCTATAATTTTATTCGAAAAATTATAAATTAATAATATGATGAATGTAAAAAATAACATAACAAATGATGAAATTAAACAAGCAGAAAATAAACTTATTTTTTGAGAATCTAGGGGTAACTTTGGAGAATCAATTACCTGTATCAAAGGTGTTTCTTTTCTTAATGATACTTTGGCTAATTCTAAGTTAGCAACAATTTGTGTTAAAATTGCAGTATTGGCCTGAACATCAACTTGATTTTTTGAAACTTGAATTCGTCTTACATTTAATGCAGGATTCAAATTATAAACATTATCGGTATTAGATGCAACGCCATAAATTGAATTATTTAATTCTTTTCTTATACTATCAACTTGTTTTTGTAAAATGTCTACATTATTTTTTGCCTTTTTACTTTTGGTAACTATATAAAAATCAGAAACTTCTTTTGCAATATTTTCACAAAAAGATTTAGAAAAAATTTCATCATAACTGTTAAACTCAATTGATAAAATATTAATTTTTTTATCTTTTTGTTCAACCTTAAGATTATTTTTAATGATTTTTTTGTAAACACTATTTAAGATAGAGTCTTGACCACGTGATGAAAAATCATTTAATTTAAGTGGCTCTTTATTTTCATAAATTTTATAATAAAACTCAAGTAATGTTATGTATTTACCTTTGTATTCTGTTTTTGTTAATAATGTGCTTTCAACGATTAGTTTACTCTTAATTAAATCTAAAAGGTTTGGTCCACTAAAAACACTAGTTGCACTTCCACCAATATCAAATAACTGACTCGCAATCCCCATTGCACCACCACCAATACCGCCCTTGTCTTCATCAATTACAAATGTTAAAGACGCTTTGTATGTTGTCTTTTCAAACTTTGAATAAATAAACCCAATAAGTAGTCCAACAATTATTGAAAAAATAAAGTATTTTCTATTTAAAGAAATAAAAGATTTCCATCTGTTAATTTTAAATAATATTTCACCAAGTGAAATGTCAATATTTTCCTCATTATTTTTCTTAATTATGCTTTGAGACATTTTGTATTAGTTATTATTTTTATTTCTGTAATAAACTTATAGTTGCTAATGCAGATACCACTTGTGCTAATACGGTAGTAAATTGTATAACTGTAGTAATTGCTTTTTCTTTCTTTGCGTCCGTCTCTGGTAAAACAACTTCTGCTCCAGGC
>CAZBJP010000061.1:0-2193 GCA_964492205.1 uncultured Sediminibacterium sp. | reverse complement strand
ATTTGATTTACCATTTGCATAAATTACATAAGCTCTTCCTCTTTTTGCATATTCAGAAATACCTCCTGCTGCACTAATACATTCACCGATGGTTAATCCATCTCTATAAACAATGTTAGTTGGTCTCAATACACCACCACTAATTTTAACTCTGTTATCCATTTTAGGAATTACTATCTCATCTTTTCCTCTCAATACCAAATCTAGTTCAGAACCAGGGTTCTTCATGATATAGTTAATATCAATAGCAATTTGGTAATAATCTTCATCTAGCTCTTTAAACAAAGCATTTAAAGTGTCTTTTAATTTGATGGTTTTTGATTCAGGATTAAGATTAATATCAGAGGCCGATGTGATTGCAGCAGAATTTGCTGTGTTTAGAACACTTTGGCGATCTGCTTCTTGTTTTGCTTTGAATTTTCTAGTATAGGCTAATTCAATAGAAGTTTTTGTTTCATCAGATTTTAAAGAATCAATATCAAATCTTCTTCTTTTAATAAAGGCTCCTTCTCCATATGCTTCGCCAATTAATCCACCAGCTCTTTTTACTATATCGCTTACTCTTTCTACTCTTGAACTTAAAGTATATTTACCAGCACTTTGAACCTGTCCGCTAATAGTTACTACTTCTGGCAAAGTATACCCTACTTTTTTAGTGATAGTAACTACATCTAAAGGCTGTAAAACAAAATTCTCTTGCCCTGGATTAAAACTTAAATCTCCATTAATTTCAGTTTTCAAAATTTGCGTAACTTCTGTGTTCTCTACCCTATCTCCATATTTTACTAATCTAGCTACCTCAATATTTTTATTAGCGGCATAAGTGAATCCCCCTGCCATCAAAATCAAATCCTTAACAGTCATGCTATCTATGTAATTAAATCTTCCTGATGATCTAACTTCACCTAATAATTCTACTGTTAAAGAATCTCTTAAATCCAAAATGGAGTTTACATATAATTCATCTTCTCTTTGTAATTCAATATTATCAGCAGAATTTTTTTCTAAAGCTTTTGACAGATTGATGCTAATCATTTCTTTCAATAAATTAGGCTTGCTTCTAATCAATTGCGCTCTTCCAATAAAAGCATCTTCTTTTAATCCATCTGCTTTTTTAATTAAATCAGCAACTCTCATTCCAGAAGTTAATTCGTAAACATCTGGGCGATAAACTGCGCCAGATAATGTAACTCTATTTTGAAAACGATTAATAATCTTAGAAACCGTGATTTCATCACCACCTTTTGGCATATACTTAGAAAAGTCTGTTGATGCAACATCCTTTACAGATTTTTCTTTATCATTTTTTTGGATAATTTTAACCCATGCAGAATAAGCATTATCAGTAAAGCCACCTGCATATTGTAATATTTGTGCAAAACTTTCAGTTCCAATAACTTCAAAAATACCAGGTCTTTTTACTTCACCTTTAATCTCTACTCTTTGCTTATATGATGGTACACGGATTATATCATTATCTTTTAAACCAATGTTCTGAGACTGATCACCATATTGAATAAACTTATATAAATCAATTTTCTTGTATAATTTATTATCTCTAATCACTTCAATCTCTCTATAGGAACCAATAGCATTTGGACCACCAGCTTCACTTAAAACACTTATAACATTGGATAAAGAAGAAACATTCATTGTTCCGCTCTTAAAAGCACCAATAATATTTACATGTATAGTTCTAATATCCCCCAGAGTTAAATCAATTTTTGATTCTCCTCTACTTAAACTTGAATATGCAGTAGATGACATAATTTGTTTAATTCTAACTTTAGCTGCCTCAATAGTTAGCCCACCAACTTTGATTGCCCCGACATTATCAATCAAGATTTTGCCCTCTCTTGAAACAGTTAAATCTGCAGAATACTCTTGTACTCCATAAATAACTAATTTCAAAACATCGTTTGGTCCAATTTCATAATTTATCGGTGTTGCTAATGATTTGTTTATTGAATTTCCGTTACTTGTAAGTTGAAATAGTTCGGAACCGTAAACTGCCAAATTCAAAAATGGATTACTGTTATTGTTGGTAGTATCTTTACTTTGAGATGAATTGTTAATTTGTGAAGTTCCAATATTTTTTTTAACCGACTTTGCCATTATAATACCTGGAATTCCATTAACCCTATCTTTTAATTTTGCAAATTCAGTCGGTGACATACCTTTTGCTAGAGCTTG
>CAZBJP010000060.1:6684-10398 GCA_964492205.1 uncultured Sediminibacterium sp. | reverse complement strand
TTAGGTAAAGGAATTCGTGAATTCAACGATGCTAAAAATAACGTGAAAAAAGAAATCGAAGAAGGCATTAAAGAGAAGGACGAGAAAGCTTCTTAATTTCAGATGTTCTCTTACACCGACATTAAAACTTACCATGGTCAATTAAAGACCGGACAAACTACCTGTGCGCAGGCAGTTCAGTTTTATTTAGATCAAATAAAAAAGCAACAAGATCTAAATGCTTATATAGAAGTTTTTTCTGACGAGGCATTGGAAAGAGCGAAAGAATTAGATGCGGAAAGACTTGGAGGAAATCCAATGGGTCCATTGCATGGTGTAGTTGTAGGTATTAAAGATGTCATTTCATACAAGGGGCATGCATTATCTGCAGCGTCTAAAATACTAGAGAATTATAAGGCGGTTTATTCTGCTTCTGCTATTGAAAAATTACTTGCAGCTGGCGCCATCGTTATTGGTCGTCAAAACTGTGATGAATTTGCCATGGGAAGTAGTAATGAAAATTCAGCATTTGGGGCAGTAAAAAATGCAGCAGATAAAGAAAGGGTGCCTGGAGGTTCTTCTGGCGGATCAGCTGTGGCAGTTCAAGCTAGTTTATGTATGGTGAGCTTAGGCTCAGATACGGGTGGATCTGTTCGTCAGCCCGCTGATTTTTGTGGCGTAGTTGGTTTGAAGCCAAGTTATGGTAGGATTTCAAGATATGGATTGATTGCCTATGCTTCTTCATTTGATCAGATTGGGATTTTTAGTAAAAATGTGGCAGATGCTGCATTGGTTTTAGAAGTGATTGCGGGAGTAGATGATTTTGATAGTACGGTTTCCACGCAAGTAGTGCCTGCTTATAGTCAAGCAATTCATCAAGCACAGGGTGCTAAGAAAATCGCTTACTTCAAAGAAACATTAACGCATACAGGTTTGGATCCTGAAATTAAAAATCAAATTGAAAATCAAATCATCGCTTTGCGCGCTGCAGGACATACAGTAGAGGCAGTAGATTTTGATTTGTTGAATTTTATTGTACCTACTTATTATGTTTTAACGACCGCAGAAGCGTCAAGTAATTTATCTCGTTTTGATGGTATTCGATTTGGACATAGGACAAAAAAGAAAGTGACAGACCTTGCTGAGTTATATAAATTATCTAGGACAGAAGGCTTTGGTGCGGAAGTACAACGAAGAATATTATTAGGCACTTTTGTTTTGAGCGCAGGATATTTTGACGCCTATTTCACTAAAGCACAACAGGTGCGACAAAAGTTAGTTGATTTTACCAAGGAGGTATTTGAACAATATGATTTTATCATCTCACCAACAGTGCCTACAACGGCTTTTAAATTAGGGACCAATCATCAGTCAGCTACAGAAATGTTTTTAGCAGATATTTATACAGTTTATGCCAACTTAGTTGGTATTCCTGGGATTTCATTGCCTTTATTTAAGCATTCAAATGGCATGCCTTTTGGTCTTCAGGTGATGAGTGCTTCAATGAATGAATTAGCCTTACTTAGTTTTTCAAATTCTTTGATGGAATCATAGTTCCTTTCACATGAGAACCATACTATTAATTTATTGTTTGTTTTATTGTTTAAGTAGTTTAACTGCACAGGATAGCCTGAGTATGAATAGAATTGGCTTTAGTAGTTTATTTACAGTTCAGCCTGTAGCAAATAAAGACAAGTCTTTTGTTATTGAAATGCATCCGAAAGCAATCAGTTTTGTTCAGTCTTATATTGAAAAAGAAGGAGCTGCATTGCGTAAAATGAAAACCTGGGCAAAACCCTATTTTAATTTATACGATCAGATCTTAATTGCGAATGGGCTTCCCGTAGAATTAAAATACCTAAGTGTGATTGAAAGTCATTTAAGTTCTCAGGTGGTCTCTTGGGCAGGAGCGGCAGGTCCTTGGCAAATTATGCCTGCAGAAGCCACAAGATTGGGCTTGAAATTATTGCCTAATGATGAGCGGATGGATTATCAAAAAAGTACACAAGCTGCATCAACTATTTTAAGAGAACTATACCAGCAATTTGGAGATTGGTTATTAGTGGTAGCTGCTTATAACGGTGGCGCTGGAAGGTTAAGTAAAGCGATAGAGAAAAAGAAAACCAAAGATTTCTGGGCCCTGCAATATGAACTCCCATTAGAGACTAGAAATCATGTTAAAAAATTTATTGCCACGCATGCAATTTTTGAGGGGGTATTAATGCCTGATCCAATCAATTCGGTTAATCCTTCGCAAAATACTACAGCAGCTATAGGAATGGAATCCATCTTAATTTCAGGAAGGTTCAATAGCAAAACCATTGCAAGTTGGTTGAAAATGCCCATAAATGAGCTAATGAAATTGAATCCTAATTTAGACAAAGTATTGTCCATGGGAAAGTCTTATACACTTGTATTGCCAACAAAAGAGGCTAAAATATTTGAGGCCCATAAAAATCAAATTTTACAGGCCTCAATACAATCTTTATACCTTGACATTGATTAACAAAGTAAAGATATCTATAGTAAAGAATCATTAACTAAAAATCATCTTCGAAATCATCTTTGTCATCAAATAAATCATCATCATCTAAATTTAAGTCTTCTTCTAAACCAAAATCATCTTCTTCGCCCTTCTTTGACTTACCTGCTTTTTTAGTTGTTTTAGGTAAATCGAATTCTGCAAAATCAGGATCCCAGCTATCGTCGTCGTCTTCTGCTTTCCCCCAATCGTCATCCATTTCTTCCAAATCGTCGTCTTCATCAGCTGCATCATCCTCTTCCTCTTTTTTCTTTGAAGATGTCTTGCTTGATTTTTCAGCTTTTACTACACCATTTTTTGGGGTCGCTGTCTTTTTCTCTTTTGTAGATTTTACTGCCATGATACAATCAAAATATTTATGTAAATTTCAAATGAAAATTTTATTTATCAAAAATAATGCGACTTTTTTTATTGCTTTTTTTTATTTATAAATGTACAATTTGATCTCTACCTGGCCCATTAGACACATACTTCACGGGCACACCAAGATATTCATTAATAAATTCAATATATGTTTTCATAGTGGCGGGTAATTCTGATTCTTTTTTCATTTGGGTCGTATCCATTTCCCAGCCGGACATTTTTTTCCAAATTGGTGTCACAGGCGTGCCAACTAATTGAAAAGGAACATAATCTATCTGCTTACCTTCCATCTCATAAGCAATGCCTAATTCTAGTTCTTTGAAAGCATCTAGAATGTCTGCTTTGGTCATGATGATCTGGGTTACGCCATTAATCATACAAGTGTATTTTAACGCAACTAAGTCTATCCAGCCACATCTACGTGGACGGCCTGTAGTAGCACCAAATTCACTTCCAATTTTTCTTAATTCTTCTCCTTTTGAATCATGTAATTCAGTAGGGAAGGGGCCACTTCCAACACGTGTACAATAAGCTTTAGAAATACCATATACTTCTCCTATTTGTTTTGGAGAAACACCTAAGCCAGTACAAACACCAGCAGAGATGGTATTGCTTGAAGTAACAAATGGGAAAGTACCAAAGTCAATGTCTAACATTGAGCCTTGTGCACCTTCTGCTAAGATCCTTTTTCCTTTGTTAATTTGATCGTTTATAAAGTACTCACAATTGATAATGTTCATCGTCTTTAAAAACTCAATTGCTTCAAAGAATTCACTTTCCATTTCAGAAATATCTTCATTGAAATTGTAGCTATCCAAAATCTTTTGATG
>CAZBJP010000060.1:694-6674 GCA_964492205.1 uncultured Sediminibacterium sp. | reverse complement strand
TTCCTTTTAGAGTAGAACCAATTTTAGCTTCGCCTTTAGACAATTCAGATGCTTTGTCTAAAGCTCTATGACTAGGAATAATTATATTGGTGCGCTCAGAAATAAATAAATTCTTTTTCACATCAATGCCCATGCTAGCCACTGCATCACATTCCTTTTTCAATGTTACAGGATCTAGTACTACACCATTTCCGATGATATTGATTTTGTCTTGATGGAAAATGCCTGATGGAATTTGGTGTAATACCATTTTAGTACCATTTACATATAGCGTATGACCTGCATTGGGGCCACCTTGGAAACGAGCAATTACATCGTAGTTTGGAGCAAAATAATCCACAATTTTACCTTTACCTTCATCGCCCCATTGAAGTCCTAAAATTACATCTACCATAAGTTTGAATTTGAGTAACAAAAATAAGTCTAGAAAAGCTGATTACCTATTTAAGCTTACAATAATAGGAAATGTTTTCACACATATTTTTCCCAACCTGTTGATTACTTGATTTTAAAGTGCTTCTGTATCAAAACGGGTCACTTTTTGAATACCATTTAGGGATTGTATTCGCGAGACTAATTCCTCTAATTCATCTTTATCGTGCACAAACACCTTGATGGTGCCTTCGAACATGCCATCTTTCGATTCAATCGTTAATGCTGCAATATTGATTTTTAAATCTCCACTAATAATGGTGGTAATTTTATTCACTACACCTACATCATCTAATCCTATTATACTAAGTCCTGTTAGGAAAGAGATTTCTTTATTTTTTGCCCACTTAGTTTTTACAACACGATGTCCATAATTGGCTAAAAGTTGTGTAGCATTGGGACAATTTGTTCTATGAATGATCAATCCTTTCCCAGTGCTCACAAAACCAAATACGTCGTCCCCAGGAATGGGGTTACAACATTTTGCCAGTGTATATTTAATCTTATCACTAGATTCCCCAAAAATGATCAATTCTGAATCTCCTTTTTTGGGAAGAGGCTTGTAGGTAGTGACTTCGACATTGGGATCTGGCATAGCCACTAAAGGCTTAGGTGCTTCAATTTTATCGCCAATGACTTGGAAGGTTTTAAGTTCTTTTAAATCTATAGATTTAGTGGCGATTTTATACAATAAATCCAATTGGCTATTTAATTTGTAAAAGTTCACCAATTGATCCAAATTATAAGGATTATAAGCTGCACCTATTCCTTCTAATTTTCTTTGAGCTGTGTATTTTCCTTCTTCTGAAATGATTTTCTTTTCTTCTCTTAAGGCATCTTTGATACTATTTTTTGCCTTAGCTGTCACTACATTATTTAACCAATCTTCAGTTGGTTTTTGTTTGTTACTTGTAATAATTTCTATCTGGTCTCCACTTCTTAATTTATGGCTAATAGGTACCAGTTTGTGATTGACTTTGGCGCCAATACATTTTGATCCAATTGCAGTATGAATGTAAAACGCAAAATCAAGCGCGGAACTATTGACTGGCAACATCTTCACTTCTCCCTTTGGCGTATACACATAAATCTCTTCTGCTAAAAAGGAAGTTTTGAAGTCTTGTAAAAAATCAATACTTTCTTCTTGTTGATTGCCTAATGCTTCGCGTATCTGTATGAACCATTTGTCAAAACGGTCTTCACTTTGTGTGCCTTCTTTATATTTAAAATGCGCTGCCAAACCTTTTTCCGCAATTTCATTCATTCTTTTACTGCGAATTTGTACTTCTACCCATTTTCCTTGGGGGCCCATCACTGTAGTATGCAAGGCTTCATAACCATTACTTTTAGGATTACTTAACCAATCTCTTAATCTTTCTGGAGAGGGTAAATATTCGTCAGTAACCAAAGAGTATACTTTCCAGCACTCTTCTTTTTCTTTCTCATAAGGTACGTCGAGAATAATACGAATGGCAAAAAGGTCGTATACTTCTTCGAAACTTACCCCCTTCTTTTTTATTTTATTCCAAATTGAATGGATGCTTTTTGGTCGTCCAAAAATATCAAATTGCAAGCCGGTGTGACTTAATTTTTCTTTTAATGGCTTGATAAATTCATTGATATATTTTGTGCGCTCTCTTTTTGTTTCTGTTAGTTTCCTTGCAATCTCGCGGTACTTATCAGGTTCCAAATATTTCATAGACAGATCTTCTAATTCTGTCTTGATATTATAAAGTCCCATACGATGAGCTAGTGGTGCGTAGACCCAGATGGTTTCAGAGGCAATTTTTAATTGCTTCTCTTGTTTCATCGAATCCATGGTACGCATATTGTGTAGCCTATCAGCAAGTTTTATAAGAATCACCCTTGGGTCGTCTGTCAAGGTGAGTAGAATTTTTTTGAAATTTTCTGCTTGCTGACTGCTATTGGTGTCCATCACTGTAGCAATTTTCGTCAAGCCGTCTACAATTTTTGCAATTTCATTACCAAACTCTCTTTTGATATCATCTAAAGTAATATCCGTATCTTCTACTGTGTCATGTAATAAAGCACAAATAGTACTTCTTACGCCAAGCCCAATCTCGTCTGCGGCAATCATTGCAACAGCAATGGGATGTAAAATATAGGGCTCACCACTTTTTCGGCGCATCGTTTTGTGCGCATCTGCTGACATTTCGAAGGCGGTTCTTAATAATTCTCTGTCGCCTTTTTTTAATTTTGTCCTTAAAGTTCTGAGCAAAGCACGGTAATGACGAACAATTTCTTTCTTCTCTTGCTCATCGTTCAAATTGTATGGGGTTACAATACTTTCTGATAATTCAATGTCTCTTTCCATGCTTTTACGAAAATACATAAAAGCGGTGTAACTTTGAACTGCTATGTCATTAACCCAGCCTAAACCAATTTTCAAATCGTCCATATTAAGAAGGGTTTTTTCTTTTGTCGGACCTTACCGATTTGTTTTCTGGGTGAATGTTTTCATAGGTATTTTCTTGGCCTTTTCTGCACCATTAAGGCCTTACTTAATCCAAGTAACGGTCAATTTAGCCACTGGAAAATCGTTGCGTTTACCCGATTGGTTACATATGGCGTTGCCTTCTGAAGCCTTTCAATCCGTAGTACAATTAATTTTAGCTATTTCACTTTTTCAGGTAGCTTTTATCATTATTGAAACCTTGTTTCGTTTTTGCTTCACATTCGGCATGTCTTGGTTAGGTCAACAAGTAATAAGGGATTTAAGGAATAAGGTATATCAAAAAATTATGTTTTGGGAAATGCGTCAATTTGATAAGACGCCGATCGGGACTTTAACAACCAGAACCATCAATGATATAGAAAGTATTAATGATATTTTTTCAGATGGCTTAATACCCATCATCGCAGATATGTTAACTATAGTAGTCACTTTAGCAACTATGTTTTTTATCAATTGGCAATTGACTTTAATTTGTTTAATACCTTTTCCGATCATGATTATTGCCACGTATTTTTTCAAAGAAAGTGTCAATAAAAGTTTTGTGCAAGTGCGCAATGCTGTGGCCGCATTGAATGCTTTTGTACAAGAGCATATTTCTGGTATGCAAGTGGTACAGGTATTTGCAGCTGAAGACAAGGAGTTGAAAAAATTTGATGCAATTAACGAACGACATAAAAAAGCCAATATCAATGCCATTTTTGCTTATTCAGTCTTTTTCCCTGTCGTGGAAGTGGTTTTGGCATTAAGTATCGGCTTGATTGTTTGGTGGGTAGCTGACCAAAGTTTAGATGCAGGGATGTTAGTCGCTTTTGTATTATTTCTAAACCAGATATTCCGCCCACTTCGCATGATTGCGGACAAATTCAATGTTTTACAAATGGGTATGGTGGCTGCGGAACGTGTATTTAAAATTTTAGACAATAAAGATATTACGGCTGATCAGGGACAATATGCACCAACAGAAATGAAGGGGTCTATTGAATTTAAAAATGTACAATTTGCTTATCAAGCACCTAATTGGATTTTAAATGACTTGAATTTTAAAGTGGCTGCTGGAGAAACAGTGGCATTGGTTGGTCCAACAGGTAGTGGCAAAACTTCCATCATCAGTATTTTGAATAGATTATACCCTTATCAGTCTGGACAAATATTATTAGACGATGTTGCAATTGAAAACTATTCATTAGATCGCTTAAGAGCATCAGTTGGGGTCGTATTACAGGATGTGTTTCTATTTTCTGGATCGGTCTATGACAATATTACGCTTCGTAATCCGCACATTAAGCAAGAACAGGTAGAGGATGCAGCTAAGATGATTGGTATGCATGATTTTATCATGCAATTGCCTGGAGGATACCAATACCAAGTAATGGAGCGAGGTGCCACATTAAGTCTTGGTCAAAGACAATTATTGAGTTTTATACGCGCTTTATTATATAATCCTTGTATTTTGATTTTGGATGAAGCTACTTCCTCAATTGATACAGAGAGCGAGCAGTTGATCGAAAAAGCAATAGAAACCTTGATTAAAGGCAGGACATCTATCGTGATTGCACATCGATTATCAACCATTCGAAAGGCTGATCAGATCCTAGTTTTAGAGCAAGGGAAAATCATCGAAAAAGGCACGCATCAATCCTTAATGGAGCAGGGAGGATTTTACAAGTCTTTAAACGAGATGCAATTTGAAGCAAAAAAGGGCACTTGAATTTTTAATTACTTGTAAATCAGTAATTTATAAGAATAAATAGAATTCTTATTCAGCCCATATTTCTGTTAAATATTCTGACTTTTCAGCAGGTTTATTCCTATCTTTGCCGCAAATTTTGAGATCCCTATGGCATCTAGACGTATTAAATCTTTACTGGTATTGTGTTTGAGCTTATTTTTATTGGCTTATTCAGGAAATACATTTGCTAACGAAAAAGTAGTACATGTAGATAACAATGCCCTTGCACATGATACATTGCTCCAAACCGCGGATACCAATTTGTCCTCAACACATGAAATAAGTCCTGCAGGTCATGAAGCAAAAGAATTTAATGTGACAGAGACAATTTTAGAACATATTAAAGATGATCATAGTTGGCATTTATGGGGACATACTTCGGTTGCTTTGCCTGTGATTTTGTACACACCAAAAGGGTTGGAAGTTTTTTCTTCTGCAAAGTTCATGGACGAACACCATGAGCCTGTAGTGTACAAAGGTAATTTTGATTATAAAATTATAGAAGGCAAAGTGAAGATTTTAGATGCAGCTGGAGCGATTGATGAAGTGGCAACTAAAGCTTTATGGGATTTTTCAATTACTAAAAACGTCGCCTCATTATTCGTATCTGTGTTGATTATTTTGGTGGTGCTCTTAACTGCGGCGAGTGCCTATAAAAAGACAGGTGTTGTCTCTGCTCCAAAAGGTATACAATCTATCATGGAGCCAATTGTATTGTTTGTTAGAGATGAACTAGCGATTCCAAATATAGGTAAAAAGAAGTATGCTAAGTTTATGCCTTTTTTATTGACCATATTCTTCTTGATTTTGGTGAACAATTTCTTAGGTTTAATACCTTTCTTTCCAGGTGGTGCCAATGTAAGTGGCAATATCGCTTTCACTATGACTTTGGCGGTTTGTGTATTTATTGTGGTGAATTTAAGCGCTAATAAAAATTATTGGGAACATATTTTTTGGATGCCAGGGATGCATTGGAGCATGAAGTTATTCTTAGCACCCATCGAATTAATTGGTGTGTTCACTAAGCCTATCTCTTTGATGATTCGTTTGTTTGCGAACATTACTGCAGGCCATATTTTAGTATTAAGTTTGATTTGTATCATATTTATTTTCAAAACAGTGTATGCTTCTGCTATCGCGGTACCATTCGCAGTGTTTATTGGCATGATTGAGTTATTGGTTGCGTTTTTACAAGCTTATATCTTCACCATGTTAACTGCAATGTATATTGGTATGGCAAATGAAGAACACCATCATGATCATAAAGAAGCACATCATTAAAAATTATTTTTAACTTTTTTTCAATAACAATTAAAACGTAAAAAAATGGTAGGAAGTATTGC
>CAZBJP010000060.1:0-684 GCA_964492205.1 uncultured Sediminibacterium sp. | reverse complement strand
GCCAGAAGCTGCGAACGAAATCCGTTCAAGCATGATTGTTGCTGCTGCATTCGTTGAGGCCGTTGCCTTGTTTGCTGTGGTAGTTGCCCTTTTGGGTAACGGATAATCTGCCAAGGATTTCCTTAAATGAAATAAATAGGCCCTAGCACAGGGCGAAAGGCCTATTTTTAATTTTGAATTCATTAATTAAGATAAACGAATCGTATGTTCTTATTAGAAATAAATCCACTAGTGTTACCTGATATCGGTTTGGTATTTTGGAACACCATTGCGTTTGTAGTGCTTTTGGTTGTGTTGGGCAAATTTGCCTGGAAACCAATGTTAAAAGCCATTGCTGAGCGAGAAAACGGCATCGAAGAAGCGCTTTTACGTGCCGATAAGATGAAAGCTGAAATTGCTGCTATGCAAAATGAAAATGAAGCACTTTTGGCGAAAGCGCGTGAGGAAAGAGCTGGATTGTTAAAAGACGCAAAAGAAACTGCTGATAAAATGGTTGCTGATGCAAAAGATAAAGCGAAGCATGAATATGAGCGCATTATCAGCGACGCGCAATTAGCTATCACGCAACAAAAAAATGCAGCAATGACTGAAGTGAAGAATCAGGTTGGGACTTTGGTTGTTGAAGTGGCCGAGAAAGTATTAAGAAAAGAGTTGTCTAATAAAGCAGAACAAGAAAGCTATATT